>JAGWLJ010000319.1 GCA_028873275.1 Pseudomonadota bacterium | reverse complement strand
CTGATCGCATGGGCGCCATAATTCATGGCAATCCAAAAGAATATGCAAGGACAAGAACAAATATGGCGTTTCATACGCGCCCATCCCTTAATATACCTCATGCACAAGCGACCGAAAAATACCTCTCTTCAAACGGCCTTGCCCGCATGCTCCATACATGGGCCGATATTTTAGAACAGGAAGGCGCAACGGACAAAGTAACCGGAAATATTATTGATAGGAAAAAAGCGTTAGAAGTTTTCGAGCGGTCGAAAGAATTTGCCCAAGATCTGCTTCAAACCGGCCCGGCGCGTTTTCGTTAACATTCCCCTTGCACCCCCTCGGCTCTTCTCCCATAATCCCGCGAGGCTGATGGCGGGCGGGGTGTCCGTAAACCCGGTCAGGTCCGAGAGGAAGCAGCCGTAGCGGGTGCGCTCCGGGTCGCCATCAGTCCATGTCAGGTATCGGGGATCGGGTATCGGGCATTGAAATCATTTGATCCTGATTCCCTATACCTGATGCCCGAATACCGCGTTCTCGCCCGCAAATACCGCCCCGCCACCTTTGCCGACCTGATCGGCCAGGAGGCGCTGGTGCGCACGCTCACGAATGCCATCGAGACGGGCCGCATCGCCCATGCCTTTCTGCTGACCGGCATCCGCGGCGTCGGCAAGACGACCACCGCCCGCATCATCGCCCGCGCGCTCAACTGCGAGCAGGGGCCGACCATCAGTCCCTGCGGCACCTGCGCCAACTGCACGATGATTGCCGAAGACCGGCATATGGACGTCATCGAGATGGACGCCGCCAGCCACACCGGCGTGGGCGACATCCGCGAGCTGATCGACACCGTGCGCTACCTGCCCGGCTCGGCGCGCTACAAGGTCTACATCATTGACGAAGTGCACATGCTGTCCACCAGCGCATTCAACGCGCTCCTGAAAACGCTCGAAGAGCCGCCGCCGCATGTGAAGTTCATCTTCGCCACCACCGAGGCGCGCAAGATTCCCGTCACCATCCTCTCGCGCTGCCAGCGCTTCGACTTGAAGCGCGTGCCGCTGGAAACGCTGGCAACGCACCTGGCCAATATCTGCGCCAAGGAGCAGGTGCAGGCCGAGGAGGAAGCGCTGAAAATTATGGCGGTGGCCGCTGAGGGCTCGGTGCGCGATGCGCTGTCGCTGCTTGATCAGGCCATCACGCGCGGGCCGATCACCGCCGCCTCGGTGCGCCAGATGCTGGGCAGCGCCGACAACACCGCTACTTTCCGCCTGCTGGAAACCCTGCTGGTGGGCGATATCGCCGGGGCGCTGGCCGAATTGCGCCGGCAATATGCCGACGGCGCCGATCCGCTGCTGATCGTGCAGGACGCGCTGGAGGTGACGCATCTCATCACCCGCGTCAAGGTGACGCCGGCCGCGCTGGCCGACGTCTCGCTGTCCGAGCATGACCGTGCGGCGGCCAAAGCCATGGCCGATAAGCTGGCCATGCCGGTGCTGACGCGCCTGTGGCAGATGTGGCTCAAGGGCATCGGCGAAGTACGTATGGCGCCCATGCCGCTGGCGGCGCTCGAAATGCTGCTGGTGCGCATCGCCTATGCCGCCGAACTGCCGACGCCGGCGGAGGTGATCAGGGCAGGGGAGGCTCCTGCTTCCAGGGAAAAAGCCGTTG
>JAGWLJ010000318.1 GCA_028873275.1 Pseudomonadota bacterium | reverse complement strand
TTCGGCGGCAACATCCCGCACACGCGCGAGGAACTGCAAACGCTCCCCGGCGTGGGGCGCAAGACCGCCAACGTCTGGCTCAACTGCGCTTTAGGTGAGCATACGATTGCGGTCGATACGCATGTCTTCCGCGTGGCCAACCGCATCGGCCTGTGCAAAACCACCACGCCGGAAAAAACGGAAGCGGCACTGGAAAAAAATATCCCCGACAAATGGAAGGAGCACGCGCACCACTGGCTGATATTGCACGGGCGCTACACCTGCATCGCCCGCAAACCCAGATGCCTGGAGTGTATCATCCGTGACTTGTGCGAGTTTAAAGATAAGACGTCAAACTAGAATTTATTGGTAAGCGGAAATCTCCTGTCGCGGCCGAACAACATCGGCGTGAGCTTGGTGCCGGGGCAGGACTGGCGACGCTTGTATTCGCTCATGCGCACCATCTTCACCACTTTTTCGACCACCGCTTTGGGATATTTTTTAGCGATAATCTCTTTAGCTGAAAGCCTGCCCTCGATGTGCAGTGCCAGAATCTTGTCGAGCAGCGCATAGGGCGGTAATTGATCCTGATCTTTCTGGCCGGGCGCAAGCTCGGCGGTGGGCGCGCGCGAAATGCTGCGCTCGGGGATAACGGGGAACCCGCCCCATCCCCCCTTCTCTATGGGAAGGGAGGAAACGGAATTACGCCAGCGCGCCATGGCGTAGATTTGCGTTTTGTAAAGGTCCTTGAGCGGCGCGTAGCCGCCGCAGGAATCGCCGTAGAGCGTGGTGTAGCCCACCGCCACTTCCGATTTGTTGGAGGTGGCAAGCAGCAGCCAGCCGAATTTGTTGGAAATCGCCATCAGCGTCATACCGCGCAGGCGCGCCTGCACGTTACCGCCGATTGCCACATCCTTCATCCAGTTGCTCTGCTTGAACACCGGGCTTAAGACCTCATCGAACATCTCCATGCCGGGCGTGATCGGCACGGTCATCGTTTCGATGCCGAGCATCTCCGCGCTGGCATGGGCATCCTCGATGCTTTCCTCCGAGGTATAGGGCGACGGCAGCAGCACGCCCTTGACCCTGTCCGCCCCGATCGCGTCGCAGGCCAGCGCGAGAGCCAGCGCCGAATCGATGCCGCCGGAAAGCCCCAGCATGACGGCGGGACAATCATTCTTGCGCACATAGTCGGCCAGTCCCACCGCCATCGCCCGCCACAGGATCTCTTCCCGCGAAACCGGCCCCTTTATGACCGAAACCGGCTTTGCTATCGCAGAAATCGTTTTATTGGTTATGTCTATGATGGACATCTCCGTGAAGAATTCCGGCAGCGGCGCTTTCAGCTTTCCTTTGGCATCCAGCGCGAATGATCCGCCGTCGAACACGATGTCGTCCTGCCCGCCGACGAGGTTGACGTAAATGAGCGGCGCGCCCGCCTGCTTTGCCGCCGCCGCCGCGATGCGCCTGCGGTGCGCCATCTTCCCCTGCTCGAACGGCGAAGCGTTGATGACGATGATAAGCTCCGCCTTCTGCTGCTTGAGCCGCGCATCGAACCCTTGCGACCACATATCCTCACAAACCAGGATGCCGAGCCGGTGGCCACGCCAGGTGACGATTTTCGTGCCGTTTCCCGGCGTGAACCAGCGTTTCTCGTCGAACACGCCGTAATTGG
>JAGWLJ010000317.1 GCA_028873275.1 Pseudomonadota bacterium | reverse complement strand
GCAGGTAGCGCTCGAGGCGGGCCGAGCTGTGCTCGGGACCCTGGCCTTCGTAGCCGTGCGGCAGCAGCATGGTCAGGCCCGACATGCGTAGCCATTTGCTTTCGCCCGAGGAGATGAATTGGTCGATCATCACCTGCGCGCCGTTGGCAAAATCGCCGAACTGCGCTTCCCAGGCGGTGAGACTGTTGGGCTGGCCGAGGCTGTAGCCGTATTCAAAGCCGAGAATGGCGAATTCGGAGAGCGAGGAATCGATGACCTCGTAATTTTTCTGCTCACCGCTTAAATTATTGAGCGGCAGGTAACGCTCCTCGGTTTCCTGATCGACCAGCACGGAATGGCGCTGCGAGAACGTTCCGCGCCCGGAATCCTGGCCGGATAGGCGAACGCCGAAGCCCTCCTTCAGCAGCGAGCCGAAGGCCAGCGCTTCGCCGGTGGCCCAGTCGATGCCGCTGCCGGTCTCCATCATCTTGCGCTTGGTTTCGAGCTGGCGCACGATTTTGGGGTTGACCTTGATGTTTTCCGGCACTTTCGACAGCGCCAGGCCGATTTCTTTCAACTGCTTGAGATCAACGCCGGTATCGGCATCGTGCTGGCCATTGGCTTTTTCGAAGCCCTTCCATTCACCCTCCAGCCAGTCGGCCTTGTTGGGCTTGAAGCTCTTGGCGGCTTCGTACTGTTTATCAAAAAACGCGCGGAATTCAGCGAATTTCTTCTCGATGTCTGCCTTGGAAAGCACGCCTTCGGCTACCAGCCGGTCGGCATAAATTTCAGCGGGGAGGGGTTTGCGCGCGATTTCGCGATACATCAGCGGCTGGGTGAAGGCCGGTTCGTCGGATTCGTTATGGCCATATTTGCGATAGCAGAAGATATCGACCACGGCATCACGCTTGAACTGCTGGCGGAACTCGGCGGCCAGGCGGCAGACATAGACTACCGCTTCCGGATCGTCGCCGTTGACGTGGAAAATGGGCGCCTGCACCGATTTGGCGATGTCGGTAGGATAGGGCGTCGAGCGCGAGTAGCGCGGGCTGGTGGTGAAGCCGATCTGATTGTTGACGACGATATGTACGGTGCCGCCAGTGCGGTAGCCGCGCAGCTCGGAAAGCGACAGCGTCTCAGCCACCACGCCCTGGCCGGAAAACGCCGCGTCGCCGTGCAGCATGATGCCCATGACCTGCGATTTGTCATGATCGCCGCGGATGTCTTGCTTGGCGCGCACCTTGCCGACGACGACGGGATCGACCGCTTCCAGGTGCGACGGATTGGCCAGTAGCGAGAGATGCACTTTTCCATGCGGCGTGTCGCGGTCCGACGACGTGCCGATATGGTATTTGACGTCGCCTGATGACGTTACCCATTCGGGGAAATCCATGTTGCCCTGGAAGATGGAGAGCAACTCGGCGTAAGGCTTGCCCATGGTGGTGGTGAGCACATTCATGCGACCGCGATGCGGCATGCCGATGACGATCTCCTTGACGCCCAGCCGCGCCGTCGTGTTGATTATGGTTTCCAGGCCGCACAGCATAGTGTCGCCGCCCTGCACCGAGAAGCGCTTGGTGCCGGTATATTTTACCTGCAGGAACTGCTCGAAGGCCTCCACCTCGATCAGCGTATTGAGAATGTCCTTCTTCTCATCAGGCGGGAAGGTAAAGTTGCCGC
>JAGWLJ010000316.1 GCA_028873275.1 Pseudomonadota bacterium | reverse complement strand
TCACCTTAAGCGTGGAAACGCCGCCCGTCTTGCGGATGCTCATCAATGCGCCAGGCGTGCCGTTGACCGATACGGAATTGGTCTGCACCTGGAAACCATCATGCACATGCGCCACGTCGCGCATAAATACCGTGCGGCCATTTACTTCTTTCACCGGGAAGCTGTTGATGGCGCTGATAACGTCCGGGCTGTTGTTCATCGACAGCGTATAATCCTTGCTGCCGATCTTTACATCACCGGCAGGCAAGATGACGTTTTGATGCTGCAGAGCGTTGGCGACATCAGAGGGAGAAAGCCCGCGCGCGCTCAAAGCCTGCGGGTCGATATCGGCCATGATGACGCGCGGCTTGCCGCCGTAAGGGTATGGCACTTCCGCGCCATGCACCACGGCCAGCGCCGGGCGGATGATGTTTTGCCCCAAGTCATTCAGCTTGGTATCTGGCAGAGAGTTGCTGGAAAGGCTCAGCTGGATAATCGGCACGTCCGTTGCGCCATAGCGCAGCACCAGCGGCGGGGTGATGCCGGGCGGCAGATATTTCAGTACCACCAGCGCCGAGGATGCCAGTTGCGATACCGCGCGCGTCACGTCCGCGCCTTCATGCAAAAAGACTTTCTCGACGCCGACACCGTTATAGCTGGTGGCTTCGATATGGCCGATGTCATCGACCAGCGAGGCCATCTGGCGCTCGTGCAGGGTAAGGATGCGGTTTTGAATATCGGCGGCGTTCATGCCGTTATACGTCCACACGACGCTCACCACCGGAATATCCATCTCAGGGAAGATATCGACCGGCATTTTAAGGCCCGCGCCGATGCCGAGAATAGTAATCAGCACCAGCAGCGAAGCGACCGTATAGGGATGTTTCAACACATAGCGGACAATCGGCATGTCAGCGCTCCTTGCTTGTATCAGATAGCGGCAGCATGATACCGCAGGTCACACCCTGGCCTTGGTTATTACGCATTTCTGCCGTGCCGTTATGGGCTTCGCAAATGGAGCGCACGATGGAAAGCCCCAGCCCGGCACCGCCGCCATCGCGGGAACGGGCTTTATCGGCGCGATAGAATCGCTCGAACACATGCGGCAGCGCTGTGGCGGGAATGCCAATGCCATCATCGCGCACTTCCAGCCGTGCCTTCGTCGCATCGGCGGATACGCTTAGCCATACATTGCCGCCCTCTGGCGTGTATTTAATGGCGTTATCGAGCAAATTGACCACGACTTGCTTAAGCCGCGCCGCATCGCCTATCACCTGCACCGGCGAAGGGGTAGAGATATGCATGGCGATATTTTTTTCTTCGGCCATCAGCGCCATTTGTTCGGCAGTGCTGGCGGAGAGCGCCGCTAAATCAAGCGGCTTATATTCCATGCGGATTTCGCCTGCATCCAGCCGCGAGATGGCAAACAGCTTTTCAGTAATGCGTGAAAGCCGCTCGGTTTCTTCCAGCACGCTGCCCACGCGCTCCTGCATCGGCAAAGGTATTTCGCTGGCCCGCACCAGCGATTCCAACTCCCCGCGCATGATAGTCAGCGGCGTGCGCAGCTCATGGCTGGCATCAGCGGAAAAGCGGCTGGCCTGGTCATAGGCATTTTCCAGCCGGTCAAGCATTTTATTGAGCGTGATGGACAAATGCTCGATGGCGTCGCCGGTGGTGGCAAT
>JAGWLJ010000315.1 GCA_028873275.1 Pseudomonadota bacterium | reverse complement strand
CGCGCTGTTTGTTTCTTGCGTCGCCGTGCCGGCATTCGCGGATATCGGCCATGTCGATGTCATCAACCGGCAGCCTGAGCCGCAATATCAGCCGCCTGCCGCACCGAAGGACGATGCATTGCTGACCATCCGCTTCAACCGCAATTTCGTTTATTTCCAGCAGGCGCTGAAAGAGGGGGTTGCGAGCACGCAGAAAATAAAGCCCGGCGCGGAGTACCGTGTGGTTTCCACCATTCCGCCGGGCGACTCGGCATCGCAGACGCAGCGTAATGGCCAGAAGGCGCAGGCCAACCTGCAATCGGTGCTGCAGGAGTTGCAGGCCGACGGTGTTTCCCAGTCACAGATTCATATCGAAACGTCCACCGGCCAGCACGGCGATCCGCAGGTCATCCAGATTTTCGTAAAATAGGGTATCAGCCCTGGCGCGCCTTGAAGCGGGGATTCTTCTTATTGATGACGTACACGCGCCCCTTGCGGCGGACGACGCGGCAGTTCTTATCGCGCTTTTTGGCGGATTTGAGCGAGCTTAGGACTTTCATGGCGGCTTTCCTTAAACAAATGAGGCGCTTTTCTATCCTATCGCACCGGCCTCTGTCAACGGCTTTCCGCGCCTTACCAACAATTCCCCGGTGAGGCTGGAGGCCGATTTCAGGCCGGCATGGGCGGTTTTTTCCCAGAAATGCGGTTTTACCGCCAGTTGCCACAGCGCCTTGTAGCTGGCCAGCGAGTGCAGGAACAGGTAAAGCGGGTAGAGCGCCCCGGCAACTACCATCCGCACGCGTTCCTTGCGGTAGAGCAGGGCGCAGAACAGGGTGGTGTACCATTGGGTGAAGAGATTAAGCAGCAGGTTGGCCACCATCAGCCCGATGAGCCAGGCGGGGAACGCCGGGCCGGCCTTCACCAGCCCGAAAAGCCATAGGAGCGGCAGCGCCCACACCACCGGCGCGGTGAGGAAAGCAAACCCCGGCAGGCCGACGAAGCACTGGAAGCCGAGAAATCCCCGCCAGCCGAGCCGGATGAGCAACACGCGCGGGCGGCGCATATGCACGAGCCAGGTCTGCATATAGCCCTTGATCCAGCGCGACCGTTGCCTGAGCCACATGCCCACGCCCTCGGGCGCTTCCTCGAGCGTATAGGAATCGAGCATGGCGGTCTTGAATCCGCTGGCGGCGAGCCGTGTGCCGAGGTCGGCGTCCTCGGTGACGTTGAACGGGTCCCACTCGCCGAGTTCTTTGAGTTTTTTGAGCGCCATGTGGTTGCTGGTGCCGCCGAGCGGGATGGGGATGCCGAGCTTGTCGAGCCCGTAAAGCAGGAAATGGAACAGCACCGTATATTCCAGCGAGAAGAAGCGCGTCAGCCAGTTGGCGTCGGAGTTATAATAATTGAGCCGCGCCTGCAGGCAGGCGACGTCCGGCGGCAGGGTGCGGAAGGCGAGCACGGCTTTCTTGAGTTGCGTGGGCTCGGGCCGGTCGTCGGCGTCGAAGACGGTGACGTATTCGCCGCGGGCGAAGCGCAGCGCGTAGTTGCAGGCCTTGGGCTTGGTGCGAAGCGGCGAGGGCGGCACGCGGATGATTTCAAAATTATAGCGCGGCTTTAAGGCAAGCGCGGCATGGATGGTTTCCGTATCGTCGGCTTCGAGCGCCAGTTTGATGTCGAGCTTGCTGGCCGG
>JAGWLJ010000314.1 GCA_028873275.1 Pseudomonadota bacterium | reverse complement strand
AAGGAAGGCTTCCTGCGCTCGGCCACCTCGCTGATTCAGACGATTGGAAGGGCGGCGCGCAACGTGGACAGCAAGGTGATTTTATATGCCGACCGCATCACCGACTCGATGAAAAAAGCGCTCGACGAAACCAACCGGCGGCGCGCGCTGCAGTCGGAATACAACCAGAAGCACGGCATCACGCCGGAGAGCGTGAAGAAGCAGGTCGGCGAGATTATCGAGTCGGTCTATGAGGAGGATTACGTCACCGTGCCGACGCGGCTTAAGAAATACGAAGTCGGCGACAACGCGAAAAAGAATCCCGAAGCCTATGTCGAGGCGCTGCGCAGGAAGATGCTGGAAGCCGCCGCCGACCTCGAATTCGAGGAAGCCGCCCGCCTGCGCAATGAGCTGATGAAGCTCGAGGAAGCGACCCGCCCGCCGGGAAGTAAGAAAAAGCGAAAAGCATAATTTTTTTTCCCTCTCCCGCTTGCGGGAGAGGGTTGCGAAGTCTTAGGTACGAAGTGCCTTAGACGAAGCTGGGTGAGGGTGACCCGTTTTCAGCCTACACCCCCACCCGATTTTTCTAAGGACTTGCTTTCGCAAGCCCAAGAAAAATCTCCCTCCCCCGCAAGCGGGAGAGGGGAATATCAAAGTAGATAAAATGCCATCTAATATTAACTAACATTTATTAATTTATTAACGTAGATTTAGACTTTTTGCGCTATCCTGAGCTGGAATCGCTTCAAGGACAGGCTCATGCCGCTTTCCAGTTACCCGTATCGCCACGCACAGACTGTGCCGTTTCCCGGCAAGCCCGCCAGCGCCACCCCGAAATTTTCTGCTGTTCGCAGCGAGCGCCAGCGTTTTCCCGTATTCCGCACCCTGCTGCTGATCGCCGCGGTGTACCAGATCGGCGGCTGCATCGCCACGCCCCGCTTCGACACCAGCCCGCCCATGACCTTCAACGGTCCCGAACCCATGCAGCAGCAACTCAGCTACGACGACGTGCTCTGCTGCGTCCGCTGCCAAGCGTAGTTTTTACTCCACCGTCACGCTTTTTGCCAGATTCCTCGGCTGGTCGACGTCGGTGCCTTTGAGGACGGCGGTGTGGTAGGCCAGCATCTGCATGGGCAGGGCATAGAGCAGGGGGGTGATGAACGGGTTCGCCTCCGGCATTTTGACGGTGGCTACCGGTCCGTCGCCGATGGCGTCGATGCCCTTCTGGTCGGACACCAGGATGATCCTGCCGCCGCGCGCCGCCGCTTCCTGCAGGTTGGAGGCGGTCTTGTCGAACAGCGTGTCGGACGGCGCCAGCACGATGATTGGCACTTCCTCGTCGATGAGCGCGATGGGGCCGTGCTTCAGTTCCCCGGCGGCGTAGGCCTCGGCGTGGATGTAGGAAATCTCCTTCATCTTGAGCGCGCCTTCCATCGCCAGCGCGAAGCTGGTGCCGCGGCCAATGTAAAGCATGTCCCGCGCGTGCATGATGTTATGCGCCAGCGCCTTCATCGCATGGTCGAGCTTTAAAATCTCCGACATCAGCCCCGGCGCCTCCAGCAGCGCTTTGCACAATTCCTGCCGGCGCGAGAGGTCGATCACTCCGCGCGCCACGCCCATGGCGATGCAAAAACAGGCGAGCGTCGCCAGCTGCGTGGTGAACGCCTTGGTCGAGGCGACGCCGATTTCCGGCCCGGCATAGGT
>JAGWLJ010000051.1 GCA_028873275.1 Pseudomonadota bacterium | reverse complement strand
CAATAGGGTTTTCATATGCCGCTTGTGTCTATGGATTACGAGTGTATTGCCAGGCGTTGCCTGGCGGCCGTCTGCGCGGCGCTGCTGGCGATGTCTGCCGTCGGCGACGCTGCGGCGCAGGCAGCCGATGCCGATGCATTATTGGATGCGTTGCAGGAACAGGCCGCACGCTTATCAGAACAGGAAAACAAGCTGGCAAAACAGGAAAAAGAGATGGAGGCGGAGCGGCGCACCTTCGAGCAGGAAAAACTGGAATTCGAGAAACTGCGGACGCAGGCAATTTCCATCACCGGCCGTCCGGTGCCCGGCATTGCCTCGCCAGCGCAGAAGCAAGCGACGTCCGCTAATAACACCGTGCCGGGCGAAGTCGGCGTCGATAAGAAGGAGGCGAAGGACAAGCCGCCGGAAGTGGCGGCCATTATCGAGGAGGGCGGCGTACTGGCCGGCAAGGGCAAGCTGGTAATAACGCCCGCGCTGGAATACGACCGCTCCTCGGCCACCAGCGTGGAGATCAACGGCCTCAGCATTATTCCGGCGGTCAATATCGGCTCGTTCGACGTGTCCAAGGTCGACCGCGATCTGATTTCGCCGTCGATCGACTTCCGCTACGGGCTCACCAACCGCTTCGAGATCGAGGCCAAAGTTCCGTATGTATGGCGCCGCGATGCCACGCTGGAGCGCCCGCTGGCCGCGCCTTCCGAGGCGGATACGCTTTCCACCGTAAACGGCCACGATATCGGTGATATCGAATTCGGCGCGCATTACCAGCTCAACAGCGGGCATAACAACTGGCCGTATTTCATCGGCAACCTGCGTTTCAAAACGGCCACCGGCACGTCGCCGTTCGATGTGCCCATCGTCGGCGGCCGTGAAACGCGCCTACCCACCGGCTCCGGCTTTTACGCCGTGCAGCCCAGCGTCACCGCCATCTATCCGTCCGATCCGCTGGTCTATTACGGCAATATAGGCTACCTGCGCCAGTTCTCGCGCAGCTTCGCCAATTACGGCAACATCGATCCCGGCGACGCCATCAGCGCGAGCATGGGCATGAGCCTGTCGCTCAACGACAAGAGCTCGTTCAGCGCCGGCTACAGCCATACCATGGTCATGCGTACCCTGGAGAATGGTGCGCCGCTGGCCGATTCCACCACGCTGCAGATCGGTACGCTCGATTTCGGCTATTCCTATAACTGGAGCGATTCGGTGACGCTTAACTTCATGGTCAGCGCTGGCGTGACCCGCGATGCCCCCGACGTCCGGCTGATCTTCTCCATGCCGATGACGTTTGATCTGTTGTAAGGTGGTGGAGCCATGGGGAGTCGAACCCCAGACCTCTTCCATGCCATGGAAGCGCTCTACCAACTGAGCTATGGCCCCAATCCGATGACAGATGCCGGACGGCAGATGTCAGAAGGACGTCATACATAGCGAAAAACCGCGCTTTGTCAATCTATGCCGGAGTAATCTCGATAATAATTTTATATTACAGGCCATTCTTATTGCATTATAAGGGTAGCCACTGCGATTTAAACCCAAAGGAACCCATATGCGCCGGAAAATATCTGCATCTCTGAATCTAGCGGAAAAACAACGTGAGAGGCTTAGGCTGGGGCATGAGCAGAAGACGCCGCAAAATCCCGTAGTATTTGATCCGATCGCCTATGGACTCGTGCAAATGCCAAAAAACGCACTAGGCCTTGAGCCAGCGGCACAGGAGCATGAAAAGCCTAAAAACAAGTTTGCCCTTGCTTTAAAAAAGAAACGGCTTGGCCAGCGCGGGCAGGAAAAACCGGAAAAGCCCGCCGTAGTATTGGATCCGATCGCCTATCTACGCATGCCAAAGCCAAAAAATGCACTAGGTCTGGAGCCAGAATGCCATACCCGGCGGCTCGGGCAACAATATCATGAAGCTGAAGCGGCCTTGGATAGATAGGATCAGGCCGCTGAAGGCCGTCATTAAATTTTAATAAAATATTAATTGATCTGGCGAGGAAGAAATGGCAGTTTGCGGGCCGTATGACCGATGCGTTGCCAGAATATGCAGAATTAATCCACCGGTGGCAGGAAGAGGCGGGATTTAAGAGTAATGCCCAATTTGCCGAGGCTTGCGGTGTAAGTAAGACTTATATCAATCATGTGAAAAAAGGGCTATGGATACCCACACGTGATACAGCCTTTAAGATGGCTACGGCTCTCAATCTTTCGGAAAGAAAAATCCATGTCCTTCTCGAAGCCATTGCCAGGCATTATCATGCGGTGCATCCAGAGGAGAGCCTTCGGGAAGATCGCTGGCAGCGTTTTCAGATAGTAAGAACGTATGGAACGCCTGAGTGGGAAGTGTTTGCCCCGGAGCTTAGGCGTGTTATAATGCATGCTCGAGAGAATTTTCCTCATCTTAGAATGATTGAAGAAGACTTTATTCGCAGCAAAAGCTCTGAACTTCGAAATGAATATGAGCAGGTGTTAAGTGCTCATCATGATCAACCCTATATGCTTGCTAAAGCATTGACCCAGATCAGTGGTCTTACAGAGGAAGAAGTAGGGGATTTAATGCATATCGGCCAATCCTATGTTAATGCCCTGGTTTCTCCGCCTAATAAAAATCGCCCTCCTTTTAATTCACATGCCGTTGCCTGGCCGAAGTTTGCAGATGCCTTGATGCTAGGTAAGCTCGGTCTGAAAGAAGCATTTCTTGATGCAGTGCATAAAGCTAGCCGGAGGGGCTTTACTCCACGTACGCTTGACCAAATTATTGCAGATCTTGAGATTGAAAATACAACTCCAACAGTGGCGCGAATCCTCGTGGAGTTATGCGAAGACAGGGTAGGTGATGGGCAGAAATTTGCCAGCGTAGCCGATTTCCAAAAAAAGGCGGGACTTGGTAAACGCGGAGTACGGGGACGAGAAACCATGCAGTACATACCTTATCGAGATACCATTGAGGCCATCGGTAATGCACTTGGGATAGACGATATGGAGAAGCAGCGATTACTTGAAATGCGTGATAACGAATTTTATCTAAAATACCCTCAAGGTAGAGTTGCTTCTATGTCTAAATCTAACATGTCTGGCCGCACCGTCGCCTAATCCCCATCTCCCATCTTCAGCGCCGCCAGGAAGGCGCTCTGGGGAATGGTCACGTTGCCGATCTCGCGCATGCGTTTTTTGCCTTTTTTCTGCTTTTCCAATAGTTTTCTCTTGCGGGTGACGTCGCCGCCGTAGCATTTGGCCAGAACGTCTTTGCGCAGGGCGGAAATAGTTTCGCGGGCGATGATCTTGCCGCCGATGGCCGCCTGGATGGGGATCGGGAAGAGATGCTTAGGAATCAGGTCTTTCAGGCGTTCGCACAGGCGGCGACCGCGGAAATCGGCCTGGCTGCGATGGACGATCAGGGCCAGCGCGTCGACCGGCTCGCCATTGACCAGGATATTCATCTTCACCAAATCGCTTTCCTGGTAATCGGCCAGCTCATAATCGAAGCTGGCATAGCCCTTGGAGCAGGATTTGAGCCGGTCATAGAAATCGAACACCACTTCGTTGAGCGGCAGTTTATACACTGCCATGGCGCGCGCGCCGACATAGGTCAGGGTTTCCTGGGTGCCGCGTTTCTCCGAGCACAGCGCCAGGATATTGCCCAGGTAATCGTCCGGCGTCATGATGGTGGCGCGGATCCACGGCTCCTCGATATGCTCGATGCGGGTGACCTCAGGCATGTCATTGGGATTATGCAGCTCCAGGTTCGAGCCGTCGGTAAGTTTCAGGCGGTAGACCACAGAAGGGGCAGTGGTGATCAGGTCGAGGTCGAACTCGCGCTCCAGCCGCTCTTGGACGATTTCCAGATGCAGCAGCCCCAGAAAGCCGCAACGGAAGCCGAATCCCAGCGCCGTCGAGCTTTCGACCTCATATTCGAAGCTGGCGTCGTTGAGCCGGAGCTTGGCCAGCGAATCCTTGAGATGCTCGAACTCCGAGGCGTCGGTCGGATAAAGCCCGCAGAACACCACCGATTGCGAGGGCTTGAAGCCGGGCAGCGGCGCATCGGCGGGGCGGCGCTCCTCGGTGATGGTGTCGCCGATCTTGCAATCCGCCACCTGCTTGATGCCGGTAATGATATAGCCGACTTCTCCCGGCAGCAGCCGGTCCACCGGCACTTTCTTCGGCGTGAAGACGCCCAGCTGCTCCACGGTATGCGCCGCACCGTTCGACATCATGCGGATCTTGGCGCCTTTGGTGAGCGTGCCTTCCATGACGCGCACCAGGATGATGACACCCAGATAGGTGTCGTACCAGCTATCGACCAGCAGCGCGCGCAACGGCACGCTGGCGTCGCCCTTGGGTGGGGGCAGGCGGTGGACAATGGCTTCCAGCACATCTTCGATGCCGATGCCGGCCTTGGCCGAGATGGGAATGGCGTCGGAGGCGTCGATGCCGATAACGTCTTCGATCTGCGCCTTGGCTTTGCCGATGTCGGCGGCGGGCAGGTCAATCTTGTTGAGCACCGGCACCAGCTCGTGGCTGGCGTCCATGGCCTTGTATACATTGGCCAGCGTTTGCGCCTCCACTCCCTGCGACGCATCGACGACGAGCAGCGAGCCCTCGCAGGCCGCCAGGCAGCGCGAGACTTCATAGCCAAAGTCGACATGACCGGGCGTGTCCATGAGATTCAGGATGTAGGTCTCGCCGTTTTTGGCCTTGTACTTCAGCCGCACCGTCTGCGCTTTGATGGTGATGCCGCGCTCTTTTTCGATCTCCATGGAGTCGAGCACATGCTCGGTCATCTCGCGCTTTTCCAGCCCGCCGCAATGCTCGATCAGCCGGTCGGCCAGCGTGGATTTCCCATGGTCGATATGCGCGATGATGGAGAAATTACGGATGTGGGAGAGGGAGGTCATGGCGGGCTTATATTATAACCGTTCGGCGATTTCCAGCGCCACGTAAGTAAGAATCGCCCTTGCCCCGGCGCGTTTCATGGCGAGCAGATGCTCCATCATCACCGCCTCGCCATCGAGCCAGCCTTGAGCGGCGGCGGCCTTGACCATGGCGTATTCGCCGCTGACATGATAAGCAAAAACGGGCAGGGGGAAGGCCGTGGCGGTGCGGTGAATGATATCGAGATAAGCCAGCCCCGGCTTGACCATCACCATGTCGGCGCCCTCGGTGATATCCATGGCGATCTCGCGCAGGGCTTCGTCGCTGTTGGCCGGGTCCATCTGGTAGCTGCGCTTGTCGGCTTTGCCCAGGAGTTTTTTGGAATCGACAGCATCGCGGAACGGACCGTAAAGCGCCGAGGCGTATTTGGCGGCATAGGCGAGGATCAGCGTATCCTGGTAGCCTTCGCTTTCAAGCACCGCCCGAATAGCCCCAATGCGGCCGTCCATCATGTCGCTGGGCGCGACGATGTCGCAGCCGGCCCTGGCTTGCACCAGCGCCTGCCGGCAGAGGATGTCCACGGTTTTGTCATTGATAATCTGCCCGTTTTCGACGATGCCGTCCTGCCCGTGTGAAGTATAGGGATCAAGCGCCACATCGGCGATGATGCCGATCTCCGGAACGGAGTTTTTGATTTCTTTGATAGCGCGGCAGACCAGATTATCGGGATTGAACGCCTCGTCGCCGTTCGGTGTTTTTAATTTACTGTCGATTACCGGAAACAGGGCGATGGCCTGGATGCCCAGCTGGCTGGCCGTTTTGGCTTTTTTTGCCAGTATGTCCAGCGTTATGCGGTTGACGCCGGGCATGGAGGGGATCGGCGTTTCGGTGTTTTTTCCTTCCTGAATGAACACTGGCCAAATGAGATCGGACGGATGCAGCCGATGCTCGGCCACCAGCTCGCGGCACCAGCCCTGCATGCGCGTGCGGCGAAGGCGTGTCCGGGGATAAGCGCCGTGGCATGTCATAAGATATTAGCGCGCATGCCCTTCTTCAGAATCGTCAAGTAATTCATAGCGGAGTTCTTCTATGTCAGTATAGTTTAACCCGCCCTGTTCTTTTATTCTTTGCAATGTATCCGATAGATGGGATCTAACCTTGGTCTGTATATCAATAAGAGCTTGCAACCACCTGCCAAACTCATTCCAATTATGGAATGGCATTCCTTCTTCTTTGAAGAAATTTTCGATTATCCTAATAAACGCCTGTGGGTCGTCATAGGCTTGGATAATCCAATCATCTCCGCGAGCCTCTCCAGGCCGGTGTTCCGCCGCGATGCGGAAATGCTCCCTAAAGCGGGCGTATAGTTCTTTTTGTTGCGCATTCATATCCGGTACAAGAGTCATAATAGTCTTGAATATTGGCCAAAAATACCATTTATAGGCCTTGCTATACTATGTTTGGATAGGCGTCAATGCATCAACCATCAACCGGAAACCGCATCCTCTCCGGCGTCCAGCCCACCGGCAACCTACATCTGGGGAATTATCTGGGAGCCATACGCAACTGGGTGAAATTGCAGGATAATTACGAATGCCTGTACATGCTGGCCGATCTGCACGCCATCACCGTGCCGCAGGAGCCTGACGCCCTTCGCCGCGCGACCCGCGAAACCGCTGCCGCCTATATCGCCTGCGGGGTCAATCCGGAAAAAAGCGCCATTTTTCCGCAATCGGCGGTGGCGGCGCATGCCGAGCTGGCCTGGATTCTCTCCTGCCACACGCCGCTGGGCTGGCTCAACCGCATGACGCAGTTTAAGGAGAAGGCCGGAAAGCATCGCGAAGAGGCCGTGCTCGGCCTCTATTCCTACCCCGTCCTCATGGCTGCCGATGTCATCGTCTACAAGGCCACCCATGTGCCGGTAGGCGAGGATCAGAAGCAGCATCTCGAACTCTGTCGCGATATCGCCGGGGCATTCAACCGGGCGTATAAGACTGAGTTCTTCCCACTGCCGGAGCCGCTGATTCTTGGCGAAGCGACGCGGGTGATGAGCCTGCGCGACGGCACCAGAAAGATGAGCAAATCCGACGAATCGGATTATTCCCGCATTAATCTTACCGACGATGCCGACGCTATCGCCAAAAAATTCAAAAAAGCCACCAGCGATAGCTTCCCCACCATCGGCGAGAATCTGGAGAATCGGCCGGAAGCTCTGAACCTGCTCACCATTTACGCGTCTCTCAAGGGAATCTCACGTCAGGCGGCGCTGGCGGAGTGCGGCGGCATGAATTTCTCCGTCTTCAAGCAGGCGCTGACCGACGTGGCGGTGGCGCATCTGGCGCCCATCACCGCCAAAATGCGCGAGCTGCTGGCTTCGCCGGATTATCTCGATCAGGTGCTGGCAAAAGGCGTGGCGAAAGCGCAGGGGATTGCCGGACAGACGATGCGGGAGGTAAAGAACCTGGTCGGGTTTCTGCAATAGCGTCATCCTTCGCTACGCTCAGGATGACAGTATTCTTTTATTTTGCTAAAACGGTTGCATGCAACCTCGCCCCGCCATTCCCTTCGGCACGCTGCTCAAGACGATCATGATCGTCTCCGGGCCGACGCTGCTGGTGCTGTCGGCGCTGGCCATCCACGGCGATCTCGATTTCAATTATTTCCTCTACGGCTACCTGGGCGGCCTGCTGCTCACCGCGGCGCTGGTGGTGCCCATTCTTTCCAACATCACGGCGCTGACCGATTACGTGGCCGGCCTGGCCATGGACCGCCGCGTGCGCGCCCCCAACCTGAGTTTTTTAAGCAATATCGGCGAGCTGTCGGGCGCGCTGTCGCGCCTGCAGAATTCCTGGGATAAAAAGCGGCAGGAGATGGAAACGGTCATCACCGAGCGCGAAATCCTGGTCGATACCCTGCCGGACATCCTCATCATGACCAACGATGACAAGGTCATCGTCCGCACCAACCGCGCCGCGCGCAACATCTTCGGGCAGAACCTGGCGGGCCGCAAGCTGCGTGAGATCATCCCCAACGACACGCTGATGAACGCCATTTCGACGGTGATCGAAGACCTGCACGGGCAGGAAGTGGAATTCCATCTCGGGCTGCCTACCGAGCATGATTTTCAGGCCATCATCGAGCGTTTCCCGATTCCTTCCGAAGGTGGCATCTCCATCGTCATCACGCTGACCGACATCACGCAGCAGAAGCGCATCCAGCGCATGCGCGCCGATTTCGTCGCCAACGCCAGCCATGAGATCCGCACGCCGCTGGCCTCGATCATCGGCTTCATCGAGACGCTGCGCGGCCCGGCCAAGGACGATCCCATGGCGCGCGAGGAATTCCTCAAGGTCATGGCCGATCAGGCCGAGCGCATGAGCAAGCTGGTCAACGATCTGCTGTCGCTCTCCAAGATCGAGATGAACGCTCATGCCACGCCGATC
>JAGWLJ010000050.1 GCA_028873275.1 Pseudomonadota bacterium | reverse complement strand
TGTTTTTTCCAGAAACTATTCTTTAGCAATCAGCCTCAGCTCGCTGGCGGCCTGCAGCCCGGCGGCCAGCGGCGGGATCAGCTTGAGGCGCACGTAGATTGGCCGGATGATATCGCGCAGGCGCGGCAGCAGCAGAAAGAAGGCCAGCGCGCCGAGCAGGCAAGACACGCCATTGATGGCGAAGGCGGCGAAGAGGCCCAGCCTTGAGGCAAGGTAGCCGGTCAGCAGGCTGCCCACCGGCGCCATGCCGAGGAAGGCCATGGTGTAGAAGCTCATCACGCGGCCGCGCTTATCCTCGTCGGAGATGGTCTGCAGCAGGGTGTTGCTGCCAGCCATCTGCACCATCATGCCGAAGCCGATGACCATCAGCAGCAGGAGCGCCAGCCACAGCGAGGGCACCGTCATGAAGGCGACGAGGCCACCGCCCATCAGCGCCAGCCCGATCCATATCCAGCGGCCGAGCCCGACCACGCTGCTGCGTGAGGCGAGGAACACGGCGCCGGTCAGCGCTCCGGTGCCGGCGGCGGTGGAAAGCCAGCCCAGCGTGCGCGCGCCGCCATGCAGCGTGTGCACGGCGAATTCGGGAAGCAGCACGTTATAGGAGCTGCCGGCCATGCTGGCCACGCACAGCGTCAAAAGCAGCACGCGGATGGGCAGGAAGCCGGTGACGTAGGTGAAGCCTTCCTGCAATCCCTCGCGCAGTTTCTTGTGATGGCGCGGCTTCGGCCGCTCGAGGCGCATGGCCAGCAGAGCCGCCAGCACGGCAAGGTAGCTGATGCCATTAATCAGGAAACAGGTGGCGACGCTGGTGCTGGCCAGCAGCAGCCCGGCCAGCGACGGGCCGATCAGCCGCGCCCCGTTCATCATCGAGGAGTTGAGGGCGATGGCGTTGCTGAAATCCTTGCGGCTCACCATTTCGACGAGGAAGGTCTGCCGCGCCGGCATGTCGAAGGCGTTGACCAGACCGAGGAACAGGGCCAGCGGCACGATCTGCCATACGGCGATCTGTCCGCTCATGTCGAGCGCTGCTAGGGCGAAGGCCTGCAGCATCGCCAGCGTCTGAGTGAGGAGGATCAGGCGGTGGCGGTTCCAGCGGTCGATCAGCACGCCGGCCACCGGCGACAGGAACAAGGCCGGAATCTGCCCGCAGAACATAATGATGCCGAGCCAGAACGACGAGCCGGTCATCCTGAACACCAGCCACGACATGGCGATCTGCTGCATCCATGTGCCAATCAGCGACACGCCCTGGCCCATGAAGAACAGCCGGAAATTGCGGTGCGACAGCGAGCGCAGGAGGGATTGGAATTTCATGAGAATTTCGCCGCTGCTATACCCACCTCCCGGCAGATATCCGCCGTCAGCTCCGCCCGGTTCAGCGTATAGAAATGCAGTTGCGTCACGCCGGCGCCCAGCAGTCTGCGGCACTGATCGGCGGCGACGCGAACGGCGGCGGCATGGCGTTTTTCCGGCGCGTCATCGAGCCTTGCGAAGGTTTTTTCCAGCCAGCCGGGGATGGAGGTGCCGCATTGCCCGCTGAATTTCTTCGCCTGGGCGAAATTGGCCACCGGCAGTATGCCCGGCACGATGGGAATTTTTATGCCCGCCGCATGCGCCCGGTCGAGGAAGCGGAAATAATGCTCCGTCTCGAAGAAATATTGGGTAATGGCGCGCGTGGCGCCGGCGTCAATTTTCTTCTTCAGATAGTCGATATCGGCCTCGAAGCTGGCCGATTCCGGGTGCTTCTCGGGAAAGGCCGCCACGCTGATCTCGAAATCGGCGATACGTTTCAGCCCCGCCACCAGCTCGCAGGAATAGCGATATCCCTGCGGATGCGGGGTGTAATTCTCCGCCCCCTGCGGAGGGTCGCCGCGCAGCGCCACGATATGCCGCACGCCCGCCGCCCAGTAACTCCGGGCCACGTCGTCCACCTCGTCGCGGCTGGCCGCCACGCAGGTCAGGTGCGCCGCCGGCTTGAGCGAGGTCTCCTCGAGGATGCGGCGGACGGTGTGATGGGTACGTTCACGCGTGCCGCCGCCGGCGCCGTAAGTTACCGACACGAAAGAGGGGCTAAGCGGCGCCAGCTGCGTGACGGCGCTCCACAATTTTTGCTCCATTTCCGGCGTTTTGGGGGGGAAGAACTCGAAGGAAATCTGAAGAATCATCGGCTCACCGCGCCCTTGTGGTTTCTCTGCAACAATCGCATGGTTTTTTGGCAAAATTGATAAAAAGCACTGTTTTTGTATTTAAAAGCAGCGCCGAATCGCTACATTCCCGCCCATTATTGACGTTGGGAAGGCTGTCAAGTCAAGTTCATAAAAGTTTAAGAATTCTCGATTATATTAACCGGAATGGGTTTCCTCATTTACAATTTACCCGGCGTTTTATAATCGAACACTGAACATTTGGGGAGTTAGGGCATGATGCGGAATAAGTGGATAGGCCTGGCGGCAAGCGTGGGATTCATGCTGGCGGCGGGTTATGCGCATGCGGCGGCCGCTCCTGCCAGCGCCGACGACCAGGCCGATAATGCCCCGGCGGCGGATGATCCGCTGGAGTCGGTCAACCGCGGCATCTACCAGTTCAACTATGCATTCGATACTTATGCCCTGCGTCCCGTGACGGTGGGCTACCGCTTCGTTGTCCCCGAGAAGGGCCGCGAAATGGTGTCGAACTTCCTCGAGAATCTCTATACGCCGGTGGTGTTTATCAACTCGGTGCTGCAGGGCGACCCGCAGAACAGCTTCTCCACCCTGTGGCGCTTCCTCATCAACAGCACCATGGGCATCGGCGGCGTGTTTGACGTCGCTTCGGAAGCCGGCCTCAAGAATCGCCAGGCCGATTTCGGCGAGACCATGGCGTTTTACGGCGTCGGCAGCGGTCCTTTCATTGAACTGCCCGTTCTTGGCCCGTCCAACGTGCGCGACGCCTTTGGCCGCCTGGGCGACGCATTCATGCTGCCCACCAACTACGCCACGTCCAACAACGTCTTCTCCGGCAACACCGGCGACTGGATCGAATACGGCACCTGGGTGGCCACCGCCATCGACCAGCGTTCGCGCAACATGAAGCTGATCGACGATATCTATTCCACCTCGCTCGATCCTTACACCACCTTCAAGAGCGCCTATACGCAGCACCGCGTATCGAAGATCCGCCGCGACAAGGCTTCGCGTGACAAGGCGCTTGCCAAGGGCTACTGCAAAGAGTAAGAACACAGCCCCAATGAGCTCCTTCCGTCCTTTTTTACTGGTTATTGCCGCTGCCTTGTGCCTGGCCTTCGCGCCTGCCGCCTATGCTGCGCCTGCCGATGACGCCAGCCATTACATCCAGGGCCTGGGCGATCAGGCGCTGGCGGTGATCTCCAACAAGGCGCTCGACAAAAACAAGAAGCAGGCGAAGCTGGAAAAAATCTTCGGCGACAACGTCGATTTCCCATGGGTGGGCCGCTTCGTGATGGGCCGTTACTGGCGTCAGGCGACCGACGACCAGAAAACGCGCTACCTCAAAGCCTATCAGAAATTCCTGATCCTGCATTACACGTCGCGCTTCACCGACTACACCAGCGGTACCTTTAAGGTGCTGGGCGTCAAGGATGACGGCGAGGGCGAGTTCACCGTCAGCATGCAGATGCAGTCGGACGAACCGAATAGCGAGCCGGTGCTGGTCGATTATCGCGTGCGGCAGGCTGAGAAGGGCTTCGAGATTTTCGACGTCATCGTTGAGGGTGTCAGCCTGATCGCCACCCAGCGCTCGGAATTCTCCTCGGTGATCACCAACAGGGGTATCGATTACCTGATTGATCAGCTGGCGGCCCGCTCGAAGACCGGCGACATCACCCTCACCAGCGTCACCGCCTCCAAGCCGTAATTATTGATTTTTTATGAGAAACCGGGCGTGGTTTTCTGCGCGCCGGGATTTTTTCTATTAATACATTGTTTATTCAACGCATTAATTGCTTTGCTTTATTAATATAAAATTATTAATATTGTCATTTTGGCTTAACAAAATTATGCAAGAATAAGCGCATAACCAAAGGCGCGCAAAAATCATGGCAGCATTGGCAGAAAGACGCTCGGGGGCTTCGCGCATCCGCAACGTGATTGGCGTGGCGGCGTTGATGATTGCCGTCTCCTGCGTGCTGGTCGGCTACCAGTGGGTGCATACCTACCGGCAGGCGGTGGCCGACGGGCAGGAGCAGTCGGTGCGCCTGGCTGACATCCTGGCCGATCATTCCGAGCTGACATTCCTCGGCGTTGACCTGTCGCTGCGCCGCGCCATCGAGCGGCAGTATTTCAATTCGCTGTTCGGCAATAATCTTCCCGAATACACTGAGCAGAACTTCAAGATCTGGCTGAATGAAACCCCGCAGATCGTGGCGCTGGCGCTGATCGACAGCGAGGGCATGGTCGACGTCGCCGCCCACAAGAAAGGCTACGAGCACTGGCTCGACTACCACCAGACGCAGGTCGGGCAGGCCTTTTTCGACCGCATGCGCGAGGCCGACGACACCACGGTTTTCGTGGGCAAGGTGGACACCCAGAGCAACGGCTCACTGATCCTGATGAGCCGCCGCTACAACAAGCTCAACGGCGAGTTCGGCGGCATCGTGGTGGCGGCGATCAACCCCAATTATTTCCTTGAGTTTTATACCTCGATCGCCTCGGGCGACAAGCGCTTCATGGCGCTGATGCTGCCGCCGGAGCGCGATGCGCTGGCGGCCGACCAGCCGGCCGAGCCGGTGATCCTGGCCTCCGGCCCGTTCGATACGCATGCCGACGAGGCGCTCTCGAAGCGCTGGCTTGCCGAGAGCATGGCCGCCGAAAGCGCTCCCAGCGCCGGCGGCAAGGCCACAAGCCAGATCGTCAAATCCGACGGCGCCATGCGCATCGTCGCCGTGCGCCAGCTCAAGAACATGCCCATCGCCGTGTCGGTGGTGCTCGACAGCGACGATTTCCTCTACGCCTGGCGGCAGTCTAGCATCAAGGACGCCGGCTTCATCGTGCTGTTCACCATCTTCGGCTCGATCCTGTCCTATTTCGCGGTGATGATGGCGCGGCAGATCGTGCGCGTCGAGGAATCGGAGGGCGCGGCGATTCTCGCCAGCCAGGCCAAGTCCGAATTCCTGGCCAACATGAGCCACGAGCTGCGCACGCCGCTCAACGCCATCATCGGTTTCTCCGAGATGATCAACTCGGGCTATTTCGGCCCGCTCAACGCTCGCCAGAAGGAGCGCATCCACGACATCCATCTCTGCGCCAGCCACCTGCTGCAGCTGATCACCGACATTCTCGAATTCTCCAAGGGCGACGCCGGCAAGCTCGAGCTGGTGGAGGAGACGGTGGACATGAACGAGATCGTCAGCGAAAGCGTGCGCATCATGAACGGCAAGATCAAGACCAAGGGCATCCAGATGGTGGTGGCCATCGAGCCGGGCATCCCGGCCCTGTGGGGCGACAAGCGCAAGATCCGCCAGATCCTGATCAACCTGCTGTCCAACGCCGTCAAGTTCACGCCGGAGAACGGCACCATCACCGTCACCGTGCGCCGCGACCAGAATAACAGCATGCACATGATCGTCGCCGACACCGGCATCGGCATCGCCGAGAGCGACATCCCGCGCGCTCTGTCCGTGTTCGGGCAGGTGCATGGCGGCCGCACCAATGAAGGCACCGGCCTCGGCCTGCCGCTGTGCAAGATGTACGCCGAGCTGCACGGCGGCAAGCTGCTGTTGACCAGCAAGCTGGACGAAGGCACCACCGTGCGCGTCACCTTCCCGCATCAGCGCACGCTGCCGAAGAAGGAGAAGGAAGTGCTGGGGGTGGGGTGATGATGGAGCTTTCTCCCCCTATGGCCGGAACGGTCGCATAAATGTCGCCTGCGGCTAATGCAATGCAAGGTCTCAGTCGCCTGATATTGCCGTTATGTCGCCTGATTACGCATTCGCTCCCGCCTGCACCGCCAAAGCGTCTTGATCCGCCGCCATACGCCATGGATACGGCATCGTTCCGACGCGATCCTTCGCCGCGCGTATGCGAAAATCAGCAATACTGCTCCAAAAATGCTCCCAATGGCCCGTTATTTTCGCCTCTCCCCTTGAGGTGAGGGAGAGGATGGAATTTCCTGGGCTTGCGCAGCAAGCCATTGGAAATTCCGGGTGAGGGGATTCTTTGGTAAATTTCATGCCACCGGTAAAAAACGCCTTCCCGTTCAGGCCATACGCCTGATACTCTCTCACTGAAACCGGTGCGGAAAGTCACATAATGTCACACCGGAAAGGCGCGGGTGGCTTGCTATCCATTTGTAAAACAACATTTCTACCGCGATGCGGGATAAAAAACGGGTTGGAAGCGTGCCGAAACGATAGCGAAACGCTCCCGAATGCATGAGAAAATGCGCCGAACGTGATGGAAACGCGCCTGAACGTATGAGAAATGAAGCGAAACGCTGCGAAACTAGCCCCGGATGTGGCTATTTCGCTTCTTCGCTCTTTCCTTCCTTCTTCTTCGGAGCGGCGGCAGCGGCGGCGGCCGGGGCTGCTTCCTTTTTGGCGCTGGCTGCGCCGAAGTGTTTGAAACGATTCTCGAATTTCTCGAGCTGGCCGGTCTTGCGCAGGTTGACGCCGCCGACCCAGGCCGGGTGCGTTTTGGGATCGACGTCGAGCTGCAGCACATCGCCTTCCTTGCCCCAGGTGGAGAAGGTGTCGTATTTCGTGCCGTCGGTCATGACGACGGTGATGCGGTGATAATCGGGATGAATGCCTTGTTTCATAATGCTATTCCTCTATCGGAGGCGCTTGATAGCCCAAACCGGCGGCAAATGCAAGGAGAAATCGCTAATTCAGTTGAAAACCATTGCGCCAGCCACTAATCACTAGCCACCAGCCTTCGCTTGCAATTGCAAGCTGCGGCCCGGCAAGCTATAAGCGAAGGCTGTCGCGCCGAAGCCTTGGCGCAGTCGGATAAGCAACTGAGAACGGGGCGATAGCTCAGCGGTTAGAGCAGGGCGCTCATAACGCCTTGGTCGGGGGTTCAAATCCCTCTCGCCCCACCATTTATTGTTTAATTTCCTTATTTTATTGAGATTCCGAGCTGACCGGAGATAATGGAAAGCCTAGCCCATGAAGGTCCGCAAGTTTATCGGTCGCTATAATCCTTCCATACATCACCCAGTCCTTCCATCAGCGGTCCCAGGAACCGCTCGTATCTTTTCCAGTGCGCCACGGAAGAAGTATAGACGGGCTGACGCACCTGGGTGAGGCTGGCGGTGCGGATGATGCGACGGGTTTTGTGAGGGGTGAGGCAGGCGTCGTTCCATTCCAGCCCGCAATAGTCGATCAGGCGACGGGCTTGTGTTTCTGTATCTTCGATCAAATCTTCGTAGCGTAGATTGTAAAAGGCTCCGGACGGGAGGACAGCGCGCCAGTGATCCATCAATAGGCGGTATTCGCGGTAAAAGCGCCCGAGCTCGTAGAGATCATACGTGTATTCCTGCGGATGGGAAAACAACCGGGTAAAGCAGGACAGGCACGTATCGAGCGGATGCCGCTCGACATGGATGATCCGGGCCTCAGGCAATGCCAGATGGATCAGGCCGATATGGAAATAATTATCGGGCATTTTATCGGTGATGCGGCGTGCATCCGGCGCATACGCCCGAAGACGGGCGATATATTGACGGCCAAGATCGCCCAATGTTTGCGGGATGACATCGGAGCCTTGCGGCATGATTTCAGTAAAGTCAGCCAATTCCCCCGCGCCGAAAACATCGGGATGGCTGGCAAGGATCTGCTCGGTCAGCGTCGTGCCCGAACGCGGCATGCCGAGCACGAAAATCGGCACGGGGGATGCAAAGCCCTGGCCGCGGTTCCGGTCTATGAAATCTTTGCTGAAGGCTGCTTTCTGGCGCGCGAAGAGCCGTGATTTTTCCTGTGCGTCATAACGGATGTGCCTGCGATGCAGGCGGCAACCTTCGAGGAAGTGGGGGAAGGCTTTGTCAGGGGCGTCAATGTCGTCATATGCCTTGCCCAGCGCGAAATGAATACGGCTGGCTTTTTCGTCGGGCAGCGTTTCCGATGCCAGCGCTTCCTTCTCCAGAAGCGCGATCACTTCATCGCCAGGCTGGACTTTTCTAACCTGGCTGAGGCTGCACAGCGCAGCGACACGCTCCCGACCGCTGTCAAAGACGGCGCGAAAAAGGGATGCCGCCTGTTCCAATTCTCCTTGTTCTACGAGGATATTGCCGATGCCGAGCCGGGCGCTCGCCAGGCCGGGATCGATGTCTAATGCTGCCTTGAATATTTCAAGCGCCTTATCC
>JAGWLJ010000313.1 GCA_028873275.1 Pseudomonadota bacterium | reverse complement strand
CTCTCGGCGCATGTGCAGGAGAATATGGGCTGGCCGCGCCAGTGGCTGGGGCTGCTTTATTTCTGCGGCGGCGCGGCGGCGTTTTTCTCGATGCGCTTCACCGGCCGGCTTTCCGACCGCATCGGCTATACCAAAACGGCGTTTTACGCCACCATCGGCCTGTGGCTGACGCTCTATGCCGGGTTCTATGCGCAGTGGCATGCGGTGCCGGTGCTGCTCGTGTTCGTGCTGTTCATGGTGACCATGTCGACGCGCAACGTCACCACCAATGCGCTGATTTCCAAAATCCCCAAGCCGCAGGAGCGCGCCGGGTTCATGTCGCTGGTGTCGGCCGCGCAGCATCTGATGTCCGGCGCGGGCGCGATGGTGTCGACGCTGATGCTTACGGAAACGCCCGATCACCGGCTGGCCGGCATGGAGAATATCGCGCTGCTCTCCATGCTGGGGTTTGGCGCATCGATATGGCTGATGTACAGGATTGAAAAAATCGTCTCGGCGCAGGCCTGCGACGCCGTGATTCAGGCCGAGCTTACTCAGCTGTAGCGTCTTCGTTGTTGTCGTTGGCGTTGAGGCCGGCGTAATAATCGTGATCGAAGCCGTAATAATCCTTGATCTTGGCTTTGACCTCGGGCGTCGGATCTCCATAGCCTTTTTCGACGATGACGGCGAAATGCGGAATGTCACCGTGGCGCAGCGAGTCCATCATCTGGTCATGCAGGGTGGCGCTGGCGATGGCGTAGAAATACATTTTCTCGCCGCGTTCCTTATCGAAAGCAGGGATGAAGTATACTTTGATTTTCTTCCATGCATCATATTTGCTCTTATAATGCGGAAGGTTTTCGTCCTTCATGGTATATTGTGCCGGTTCGGCGTACATAATTACATTCTGCTTAATGAATTATCAAAGCTCAATGCAGTATCTAAAGCTGCTCTAGCTTTAATCTCTTCAGCTTTTAAAGTAGGATTAAAATGGTTTGATTGCGGACTTCCAAAAACACTTGTTGCTTTAATTGCAACTTTTTCTGGATTGATAAAAGATTCCATCTCTTTTCTCATAAGAGTATCTCCCGCTTGGATCGTTGATTATTCAGCCTTTTAAGCAAGGCCTTGTCGTTAGTTACTTTACCAATATACACAAAAAATATGGCTTCCACAAAGCATTTCCAGCCGGTTTTCGTGAATTTTTTGTGGCAGGCGGCGGCGCGTCAGGCTAGGCACGATGTGCTTCGGCTGGCAGGTCCGCCAAGCGAACATTTAAGGAAAACCAGCCTTTTTCCGATAGATAGGAGGATTCGGCGCCTGGGGAGGGGATAATGGCCTCGGCATTGGCGGCGGCCTTGAGGTCGGCCAGTACCGGTTCCAGGTGCTGCCAGGAAGGGGCATCGCCTTTGGCGGTGACTTGCACCTGACGCACCGGGAATTTGATCGAGACATTGGCTTCCGATTTGGCTTTGCGGATGACATTGAGCACATCGACGGCGGCCATGCCGGAAAGCTCGGCGTCTGACTGATAGGGATAATCCTCGGCGCAGGGCCACTGCCCGCGCGCATGAACGGAGCCGGATTTCGCATAACGGTCATCGAAAATATGGCTGTAAAGCTCCTCCGCGATATGCGGCACAAATGGCGCGAACAGGCGAAGCAGGGTTTCTAAGCAATGATAGATGGTATGGAGCGCTGATTGCTGTTTTCCTGAATCCTGAATCCCGAATCCTGAATCCTCGCCATACGC
>JAGWLJ010000312.1 GCA_028873275.1 Pseudomonadota bacterium | reverse complement strand
CAATAGTTTCCAGCAATTCCAGGTGAAACCGGGCGCCAAAGTCCGGCTGCGCGACGTCGACCCCGGCTTCAAGGGCAAGCACACCGATGAGGAGAGCGCCAAGGAAGAAACCGCACGCAACGCGGAGCGCCTGCGCGAATTGCAGGAACTGCTCTATGCCGAGCATCAGCGGTCGCTGCTCATCTGCCTGCAGGCGATGGATGCCGGCGGCAAGGACGGCACCATCCGCCATGCGCTCGGCGCCATGAACCCGCAGGGCTGCAAGGTCTATTCCTTCAAGAAACCGGTGGGCGTCGAGCTCGACCACGACTTCATGTGGCGTGCCTACCGCGACGTGCCGGCCAAAGGCGACGTCGCCATCTTCAACCGCTCGCATTACGAGGACGTGCTGGCGGCGCGGGTGCACAAGCTCGTGCCCACCGATGTCATCGAGCGGCGCTACGGCGAGATCAACGCCATCGAAAAACATTTGTCGGAAAACGGCACGCACATCCTCAAATTCTTCCTGCACATCAGCAAGAACGAGCAGCTCAAGCGCTTCAAAGACCGGCTGGACGATCCCACCAAGCACTGGAAAATCAGCGAAAGCGATTACACCGAGCGCGCCCGCTGGGATGACTACCAGGAAGCCTTCGAAATCATGCTGTCGAGATGCAGCGCGGCGGAGGCGCCGTGGTTCGTCATCCCCGCCGACCATAAATGGTTCAGGAACCTCGCCGTGTCGCAAATATTGGTGGAATATCTCGAGGGGCTTAAGATGCAGTTCCCGAAACCCGCCGTGGACATCGACACCATCCGGAAACAATACCACCAGGCGAAAAAAGCGTAGGGAGAAGGCCATGCCGTCTTCGGAAGGCCGAGGCATTTCGTCATTCTGGCAGGCGGCGCTGGCGGTTCTGGCGCTGATAGCCATCGCTTTGTATTTCTTGCTGCCCGGCAACATAAGCAATATTCCCCTCTTCGTTCTCCTTGCGATCGGCGTCGTGCCGCTGCTGGTTCAAATCGTCATCAAACTATTCAAGGGAAATGCGGGTGCGGATCTGCTGGGTGCCATTGAGCTGGTGGCGGCGGTACTGCTGGCGCAATATCTGGCAGCGGCGCTGATCCTGCTGATGCTGGCGGGCGGCCAGGCGCTGGAGGCATACGCCGTGCGCCGCGCTTCCTCGGTGTTGAGGCTGCTGGCCAACCGCATGCCTGCCGGCGCGCATCGCAAAACCGGCGGCCACCTTGAAGATATCGCCGTCAGCGATATCCGTGCCGGCGACATCATCGTCATGTACCCGCATGAAACCTGTCCGGTGGACGGTTCGGTAGTGGAAGGTCACGGCTCGATGGACGAGTCCTACCTGACCGGCGAACCTTACCGCATCGCAAAAACGCCGGGTGCTTCGGTGTTGTCCGGCGCCATCAACGGGGAGGCCCTCCTTACCATCCGCGCCGAGAAACTGCCGCAGGACTCGCGCTATGCGCAGATCATGAAGGTCATGGCGGAGGCGGAGCAGAAGCGGCCACAGTTGCGGCGTCTGGGCGACCGGCTGGGCGGCTGGTTTGCCGTGCTCGCGCTGGTTACGGCGGGCATCGTCTGGCTTATGACGCGGGATGCGCTGCGCTTTCTTTCCATCCTGGTCATCGCCACCCCCTGCCCGCTGATCATCGCCATCCCGGTTACCATTATCAGCGCCATTTCGCTGGCGGCACGGCGCGGCATTGTCATCAAGGATCCGGCCATACTGGAGCAATTGCCG
>JAGWLJ010000049.1 GCA_028873275.1 Pseudomonadota bacterium | reverse complement strand
GGTGCGGACGCCGCCCATCAGCTCGACACAGCCGATTTCCACGACGCGATGGCCGTCGACAGGGTCGAGGCCGGTGGTTTCGGTGTCGAGCACTATTTCGCGGCGCATAAGCTCTTTACCAATTGCTTCAGTTTACGAAAGCTATACGCCCGTCCTAATCCGGTCAAGATCACCGCATCGGCGCGCCGGCGTTTTTCACGGTCGGGCATCTGAGCGGCAAGGATGCGGCGGAATTTCTCTTCCGTCATATTCGGACGCTGCATGACGCGGCGGTGTTGCAGAAATAGCGGTGCGCTGGCGACAATGGTAACATCGCAGCGCTTTTCGCCGCCGGTTTCGAAGAGAAGGGGGATTTCCAGCACAATCACCTTGGCACCCCGGCGGCGCTGCCTTTGCATAAAGTGGATTTCCTCGGCGATCACCAACGGGTGCAGGATGCTTTCCAGCATATGCCGCTTCGGCGAATCCTTGAAAACGATATCGCCCAGGATCTTGCGATCTACTGTACCGTTTTTCACTGCCTGCGGGAAATGCCGGGCGACGGGCGCCACGGCCGCACCGCCTTTGCTTAGCAACCGGTGAACGATATCGTCGGCATTGATGATTTTCGCCCCAAGCGCTGCCAGTTGCGATGCCAGCACGGTTTTTCCCATGCCGATGCCGCCGGTCAGGCCGATAATGAGCAACTTACCCATGCAGCAGGTACTGCCGTAGCTCTTCGGTCACCGCCGGCCGCACGCCGAACCATGCCTCGAACCCCGGCACCGCCTGATAGATCAGCATGCCCAGCCCGTCAACGACAGGATTGCCCCGTGCTTTAGCTTTTTCTAACAGCGGCGGCATCAAAGGCTTATAGACAATATCGGTTACCAGCGCGGTTTTGGGCAGGGCGGACAGGTCGATCTCCAGTGCCTCTTTCCCCGTCATGCCCAGGCTGGTGGTGTTGACCAGCAGATCGGCGCGTTCAAGAATAGTGGAGCGCTCTTCCCATGGCGCTACGGCGATCTTTTCCGTTGCCAGCGACTGTGCTTTTTCCAGAGTGCGGTTGGTGACCACAATTTCTTTGAACCCGGCCTCCGTCAGGGCGTGGCATACTGCGCGCGCCGCACCACCCGCTCCCAGCACCACGGCCTTGGCTTTGCCCTGCAACCGCGGCCGGACATTCTCCATGAATCCATAAGCATCGGTATTGGCGCCGGCGATTCTGCCATTCTCGATAATGAGCGTATTAACGGCTCCAATCTTTTTTGCGGTAGCATCAATCTCATCGCAGAATGTCATCACCGCCTCCTTATGCGGAATGGTGAGATTGATGCCGCGAAAACCCAGCTTGGGCAATGCGCGGATGGCATCGCCGAGATTGTCCGGCGTCACTACGAGCGGCACGTAAGCCCCGTCTATCCCATTCTCCCGCAGCCAGTATTGATGCAATCTGGGCGACAGGCTGTGGCTGACCGGCCAGCCAATCACCCCGGCAATTTTTGCTTTGCCGCTAATCATTGGCCGGCCATCTTTTCCCGATGCTTTTCGAGATGCTGGATGATCATCGCCGCCGTCTCCTCCACCGATTTGCGCGTGACGTCGATCACCGGCCAGCGGCAACGCGAGAACAGCTTGCGCGATTCGGTGATCTCCTGTTGCATGTGATCCATGTCGACGTAATTGGTGTCCTGGTCCTGCTTGAGCGATTGCAGGCGCGACTGCCGGATCTGCTGCAGCCGCTCCGTGCCGATAGTCAGACCCACCACCAGCGGCTTCCTGAGATGCTCGATGCCGTCGGGCAGGGGGCAGCCCAGCACGAAGGGAATATTGGCGCATTTATAGCCTTTATAGGCGAGGTAGACGCAGGTCGGCGATTTGGAAGTGCGCGATACGCCAACCAGCACGATATCGGCATCGTCAAGCTCCCAATGCGCCTGGCCGTCGTCATGGGCCAGCGCGTAGCTGATGGCGTCCACGCGCAGGAAATAATCCTCGTCCATCACATGCTGGCGGCCCGGGAGCGCGTGAATCTCCTGGCCGAGATAGGATGACAGCTCAGCCACCGTCGGCGCCAGCACGGCGATGCAGGGCAGGCCGCGGCGCGCGCATTCCATTTTGAGCTGGTCGCGCAGCCGGTTGTCGGCCAGCGTATACATCACGGCGCCCGGATTTTCTCCTATGGACTCCATGACTTTTTCCATCTGCGACGGGGTACGCACCAGCGTCCAATTGAATTCCTCCGGCTCGACATCATCGAACTGCGCCACGGCCGCCCGCGCCACGCTGCTGACCGTCTCGCCGGTCGAATCCGATACCAGGTGCAGGTTGAAACGCTTCATGACTGTGTATACATCCGTGGATAACTTATATTGCGCTCTGTGGTTACCTCATGGGAGAAATATTATCCTCCACTGAGGCCATCTGCGAAGGCAGATTACCCCAAGCGCATAATGTTTTCCCAAGGGGTGGATAGAATACCCTCTTTTCCTTCCATCCCCGCATTGCTTATCGCCTACTGCTTGCTTTTATGCAAATAATTCATGATATAGGCAAGATATGACGTTTTCTATCCCCAGAAAAAGCGATACAAGAGGCGCCTGTGGGTAATGGCAAGGATAGAAATCCATCCACAGATTTACAGGGCCCTACTACCACTTCCTCCTTAAATAATAATCTTATTATGAATAGTAATAACGCCTTATTGATCCGCTCTCTTCAGGGAAAAAAACAGGAAAGGATTCCTTTCTGGTTCATGCGCCAGGCGGGACGTTATCTTCCTGAGTATCGGGAACTGAGAAGCCGGGCGAAGAACTTTCTCGATTTTTGTTACACGCCGGCTATGGCAGCTGAAGCGACGCTTCAGCCCATACGGAGATTCGGTATGAGCGGGGCGATTATTTTCTCCGACATCCTGGTGGTACCGGATGCGCTGGGAGCTAACGTGAATTTCCAGGAAGGAAAAGGGCCGGTGCTGACGCCGGTGAAAACGCATGAGGAATTAGACAGGCTTTCTTTTGATAGATTTGGCGAGAGACTCTCTCCAGTGTATGAAGCCTTGCGGTTGACGAGGGCTTCCCTGCCTCAGGAAACGGCGCTGATTGGATTTGTCGGTGCGCCCTGGACGATTGCCTGTTACATGGTGCAGGGTATTTCCGATAAGAATTTTCACGGCGTCCGTGAGAAGGCATCCGCCGATGCGAAATTTTTCTCCTCTCTTATCGCGTTGCTGACAGAAGCCGTGACGCGCCATGCCGTTGCCCAGATCCAATCGGGAGCGCAGGTGATACAAATTTTCGATTCATGGGCCGGCGTTCTCAATGAAGAAGAATTCCGCCGCTGGTGCATCGAACCCGCGAAGCGCATAGTTGCAGGCATACGAAACGTGCATCCCGCGGTACCGGTGATCGGCTTTCCCAGAATGGCCGGAAAACTCTACGGTGAATACGCCAAAGCCACCGGCGTGAACGCCGTCAGCGTCGACCAGTCGTTGCCGCCGCAGGAAGCGAGGGAGCAATTGGCTGAGCTGTGCGTGATCCAGGGGAACCTCGATCCGGAGCTGCTTTGCGGTGACAAGAATCGCATGCTGGCACAGGCGGAGAAAATCATCGTCACTTTCGGCGATAAATCTTTTGTGTTTAATCTGGGCCATGGTATTTTGCCGCAGACTTCAATCGAGAATGTCGAAGCGCTTAGCCGGTTCCTTAAAGCAGTATGAGTAAAATTGCCGTCGTATTGTTCAACCTGGGAGGCCCGGATAAGATCAGTTCCGTGCGGCCTTTCCTGTTCAATCTGTTTAACGATCCCGCTATCATTGACCTTCCGCAGCCGCTACGCGCCATCGCGGCTTTTATCATCTCTCTGAAAAGATCAAAAACAGCTCGCGGCATTTACCAGCAGATGGGGGGAAAATCTCCGATACTCGAGCAGACGACCCTGCAGGCGGAAGCGCTTGAAAAAAAACTCACCGATGAAGGAAAAAAGCGCGGTGAAGAATACAAGGTTTTTGTCTCCATGCGCTACTGGCACCCGATGAGCCCGGTGGTTGTCAAAAATGTAAATGCCTTCGCCCCCGATCATGTGCTGCTGCTGCCGCTCTACCCTCAATATTCAGAAACCACCACCGGCTCGTCGTTTCTCGACTGGGATGCCACCAGCCGCCGCGAAGGCCTTGCGGCGCCTTCCACAAAAATCTGCTGCTATCCAACCGACCTGTCTTTCATCGCGGCGCATGCCAAGCTGATTCGCGATATGTACTGGAAAGCCTCGGAAGAGGGACAGCCGCGCATGCTGTTTTCCGCTCACGGGCTGCCAGAGAAACTGGCCGCCAAGGGAGACCCTTACCAGTGGCAGGTGGGCAAGACCGTTGCTGCTGTCACGCAGATACTCGCCATCGATGAGCTGGACTACCGCATCTGTTATCAGAGCCGCGTGGGTTCGCTGGAATGGATAGGGCCTTCGACAGAGGAGGAAATACTTCAGGCCGGGACCGATAAAAAGCCTCTGCTGGTGGTTCCCATATCCTTCGTATCGGAGCATTCGGAGACGCTCGTGGAACTGGATATCGAATACCGCAAGCTGGCCGACAGGCACGGCGTTCCCGGCTACTGGCGTGTGCCGGCGCTGTCCGTAGAGCCGCTATTCATCGAATCGCTGGCCAATCTCTGCCTGAATGCCGACCGCAGCCAGAAAATCTGTTCGTTCAGCCATACGCGCCACTGCCCGCGCAATTATGAACAATGTCCCTGCGAATAATGCATGTTCGATAGCTACCACTGGCTTAAAGCCCTGCACATCATCGCGGTGATTTCCTGGATGGCCGGCATGCTGTATCTGCCGCGCCTGTTTGTCTATCACACGAAAGTGGCGCCGGGCAGCGAGACGTCGGAGATGCTGAAGGTCATGGAGCGTCGCCTGCTGCGCATCATCATTAACCCGGCGATGATCGCCACCTGGGGGCTGGGCATCTGGCTTGCCGTCAAGACCAACGCTTTCGATCCGGTCAATGGGTATTGGCTGCATGGCAAGCTGGCACTGGTGATCGGCCTGCAGATCATACACGCCATGCTGGCCCGCAGCCGCCGGCAGTTCGCCCGCGACCAGAATACGCATTCGACGCGCTATTTTCTTATTCTCAATGAAATTCCCGCCCTGCTGATGATCGGTATCGTGCTTCTGGTGGTGCTGAAGCCCTTTTAGCGTGCGGGCAGTTTCTGCCGGAGTTTGTGGAACTCCGCCCACGGGTCAGATTTCTGCCGCCTCAGGCGGGCCGGTACGGAGGCGATGGTGAAGCGACTCTGATCCAGCGAATCTTTCAATTCGCTCCAGGCGATGGGTGTGGACACCGTTGCGCCCGCGCGCACGCGAGCGGAATATGCAGCCACCGAAGTGGCAGTCAGATCGTTTCGCAGATAATCAATAAAAATTTTCTCCTTGCGCGCCGCCTTGCTGAGGCTGGCCGTGTAGCGCCTTGGGCTGTCGGCAGTCATGGCCTGAGCGACATCATGGGCGAAGGTCTTGATCGCGGCCCATTCATATTCAGGAGCAACGGGCACGGCTACATGCAGCCCCTTACCGCCGGTGGTTTTGACAAAACACTCCAGTTTCAGCGCCTGCATGCGCTGGCGGATCTCTTTCGCCGCTTCGACGATGCGCGGCCAGTCCACGCCGGGATCGGGGTCGAGGTCAAAAATAAGATAATCCGGCGTCATTACCGTTTCAGCGTGGCACGCCCAGGGATGCAGCTCGATTACTCCCCATTGCACCAGGGCGAGCAATCCTTTTGCATCCTTGATCATCAGGTAGTTGCGCGTTTCGCCTTTGACGGTGACCGGCGCGTCGAAAAGGTGAGGGGAACGGGCCATATGGAGGTGGCGCTGGAAGAAGCACGGCTTGCCGATATCCTCCGGGCAGCGGATGATACTGAGAGGCCGCCCGGTGATGTAAGGCAATATCCGGTCGGTGACGGAAACATAATATTCGGCCAGCGCCTGCTTGGCAATGTGCTCTGTCTCGTACAGCATCCGGTCGGGATGAGTGATTTTGATGCCGCCAATGGTTACGCTATTCTTTCCGCTGCCGGTACGCGAAGGCGAAGGAAGGGGCGATGCGTTTGGCTGCGGAATAGTTTCTCTTTGCACCTCCGTTGCCGGCTTGTCCTCCCGCAACCCCTGAAATGAGGGATGACGCAGCCGCCCGTCGGGCGTCCATTCGGTGAACTCGACTTCGCAGGCCAGCTTCGGCTTTACCCAAACAGCGCCTCGACGCGCTTCCGGCGGCACAGCGGTAAAAGAAGAAGCAGATTGGCGTAGTTTTTCCAGCGTCTTGCGCAGGCCGAGCGAATCGGCAGAATCAAACCCGGTGCCGACACGCCCGGCATAAACCAGTTTATCGTTATCGTAATAACCCAGCAGCAACGCGCCGATGCCGGCCATGCCGCGCGACGGCAGAGTGAATCCGCCAATGACGAATTCCTGGCGCATGTGGCATTTCTCCTTGAGCCAGCTGGCGTCTCGCCCCGAGCGGTACGGCGCATCGAGACGCTTCGATACGATGCCCTCCAGCTTCAGCTGGCAGGCTTTTTCCAGCAGATTCTGCGCTGCGAAATCTTCGCTGTAAAGCACGGGAGAGGTTTTCGGGATGGCTTTGAACAGGGACTTCAATCGTTCTTTGCGCTCAATCAGCGGGCGCGGGCGCATATCCTCGCCGTTGAGCCACAGCAGGTCGAAGAGATAATATTGCAGTTGGATGTCAATGCCTTCGCTCAGATAATCCTGCAATAATTTGAAGCTACTGATTCCGCTGCGGTTGACCGCCACGGCCTCGCCGTCAAGCAGCGCGTTTTTTACGGGGAGATCCAATAAAGCATCGGCAATCGGGCGGAACTTGTGCGTCCAGTCCTTGCCGGAGCGCGTCAGCAGTTGCGCCTTGCCATTCTCCAGCCGCGCCTGCAGGCGGTAGCCGTCGAATTTGATTTCATGCGCCCAGTTTTTACCCTGCGGAACGGAGGTGCTGAGCGTCGCCAGCTGCGGCGGTATGAAATCAGGCATCGATGTTCCTTGCCTGCTCTCCCATTGGCGGTCGGCAGCAGCGGCGATCTCTTCCATGCGTCGTCCGCTGATAGCGCTGGTGATTTCCGTTTCCAGCAGTCGGTCGCCATTGCCTGGCGCGGCATATTCATCTTCTTTCTTGATCAGCAGCCAGTTCTGGTGGCCATCGTCCTTGCCATGCATGCGCACCAGCGCCCATTCGCCCCTGAGGCGCTCGCCGTGGAGAAGGAAAGCGAGTTTTCCCTGTTTCAGTTGCTCATGCGGCTCTCCCAGCGGCTCCCATCTGCCGGTATCCCACAGCATCACCGTGCCGCCGCCATATTGCCCCTTAGGAATGATGCCTTCAAAATCGCCATAAGCGACGGGATGATCCTCCACCTCCACCGCCAGCCGCCGCACCTGCGGATCGAGACTGGGACCGCGCGTCACCGCCCAGCTTTTGAGTACGCCATCCAGTTCAAGGCGGAAATCGTAATGCAGCCGCCGGGCGGCATGCTTCTGTATGAGGTATCTCCTGCCCGCCGCTGACTTTTCCCTGCCGGAAGGCTCCGGCGTTTTGGCGAAATTCCGCTTGGCGCGGTAACGGGCCAGCCCCATAATCACCCGCGTCGCGAACGTGGTTTAGGTTTTGGCCGCGAAGGCTTCCCGGCGCTACCCAGGCTTTTCCGTAACGCATCCGTTAGATTGATGACGGTACCATGCGGCTTTTCCTCCGTTACTGCGCGGGGAGTGCGGTGACCGAGCTTGGCGTCGATCAGCTCGCGCAGCGCCTCATGGTAATGATCGTGGAATTTTCCTGGATCGAATGGGGCGCTTTTGCGGCGGATCAGCTCCTCGGCCAGCTCCAGCTGGTCCTTGTCGACGGGCGTATCGGCGATATCCTCGAAATACGCCGTTGCCGAGCGCACCTCATCCTTATAGTGCAGAAGCTCAAGTAGCATGCCCTTGCCATAAGGCTTGAGGGCGCACAGCCGCTCGCGGCCGGAAATGGCGACCTGCCCGATGCCGAGCTTGCCAGTGTCGCGCAGCGCTTCGCGGATGACGGCGAAGGCTTCCTCTGCCGCCCTGCCTTCGGGCACGACGTAATAAGGCGCGTCGAAATAGGCTTCGTCGATCTCGTCCTTATCAACGAACTGTACAATATCAAGGGTTTCGCGAGAGGGAATTTTCAGGGCGGCGATTTCTTCCGGCTCAAGCAGCACGTATTCGCCTTTTTCGTATTCATACCCCCTGATGAGATCCTCGCGCGCCACCGGCTCGCCCTCGGCTATTTTCTGGTGATGCACGCGCCGGCCGGTGGCGCGGGACATCTCATGCAGGGGAACCTGCCGCGCGCGATTCAGCGCCGCGTACACGTTCACCGGCAGCGATACCAGCGACAAGCGAATCTGACCATGCCAATAAGGGCGGGCAGCCATAATTGCTCAGCATGCGTGCCTGCGGATAAATAGTCCATGCGGCGCTGTTCCTACGCGGGAATTTATGGGGCTGCTCCCTCCTTC
>JAGWLJ010000048.1 GCA_028873275.1 Pseudomonadota bacterium | reverse complement strand
TATCTTGCCTTTTACTGGTGGCTGCGCGAAGCGGGCGTCGATGCCATCATTCATCTGGGCACGCACGGCAATCTCGAATGGCTGCCGGGAAAAGCGGTCGCGCTGTCCTCTGTCTGCTGGCCGGAGATCGCGCTGGGACCGATGCCCGTCATCTATCCCTACATCGTTTCCGATCCCGGCGAGGCGGCGCAGGCCAAGCGGCGCATTTCCGCCATAACGCTGAGCCATCTGACGCCGCCGCTTAAAACCGTGACGCTGGCGCCGGAGCTGGCTGAACTCGAAAAATTAGTCGATGAATACAGCAGCGCCGACGGCCTGGACGCCCGACGCATGCGGCTGCTGCGCCAGGAAATTCTTCACCGCGCCCGCCGGTCGGGCCTTGCCGGGGAGGATGACAATGCGCTGCTCACCTCGCTTGAGGCGCATCTGTGCGACATCAAGGAGCAACGTGTCAGCCACGGGCTACATGTGTTCGGTGAAGGTGCGGAGAACGAGGTGCGTAATCTCCTGACGGCGCTCGCCGGTCGCTTCGTGCCGCCCGGACCCGGCGGCTCGCCTTCGCGCGGTAGGCTCGATGTTTTGCCGACCGGCCGCAACCTTATTGCCATGGATCCGCGCCTGATCCCGACGCGCACTGCCGCCGCCATCGGCCGTCGTGCCGCCGAAGAATTCGTGCGCCGCTACGCGCAGGATCACGGCGACTGGCCCAAATCGGTCATGCTCGACGTCTGGGGTTCGGCGACCTTGCGCAACGGCGGCGATGAGATCGCGCAGGCGCTGTGGCTGATGGGCGTGCGTCCGGCCTGGGACGAAGCCACCGGGCGCGTCGTCGGGTTTGACATTATTCCGGAAACGGAGCTGTCCTGGCCACGCATCGATGTGTCGCTGCGCATCTCCGGCCTGTTCCGCGACATGTTTCCCTATCTCATTACGCTGTTCGACGATGCCGTGCAGGCGGTGTTTGCGCCGCAGGGCGGAAAGCTCTACCGCATTTTCGGCAATGCTCCCGGCGCTTACGGCACCGGCGTCAGCGATCTGATAGATCAGGGGAACTGGGCGCATCGCGATGAGCTGGGACAGGCCTATCTGCAGGCCTCGCAATTCGCCTACGGCCGTCATGGTGAAGGTGAGGCGCAGCCGCAGGCGTTGAGAGAGCGCATTGCCAATGCCGATGCGCTGGTGCACGTACAGGATCAGCGCGAAACCGATATCCTGTCCGGGGCCGATTTTGCCGATGCCGAGGGTGGTTTTGCTGCAGCGGCTAAGGCAGCGGGTTCTGATCCGGCGCTCTACCACATGGATACATCGCAGCCGGATACGGTTAAAGCACGCACGCTGGCGGAGGAGATTTCGCTCGTCCTGCAATCACGCGCGCTGAATCCGGAATGGATCGCCGGTCAGACGCGACACGGCTATGCCGGCGCCGCTGCCTTCGCCGATATTGTGGATCAGCTCTTCGCTTTCGCCGCCACCAGCGATGCCGCGAACTCCCTCCAGTTCAGTGTACTCTTCGATGCTTATGTGCTTGATGACCGTATTCGTACTTTCATCGCGGTGCATAATCCCGATGCATTGAAAGCCATGGCGGCACGTTTCGATGAGGCGCTCAGGCGCGGCTTCTGGCAGCCGCTGCGTAATTCCGTCCTGCCGCTGCTCGATGAGTTATGCGGCCGGAAAGCGAAGGAGGCGGCATGAGCGCGTCCGGCATTCTCCGCAAGGGCTGGTGTCCAAGCGCCCATCGCCCCATGAAAACTGGCGATGGCTGGCTGGTGCGGCTGCATACCGGCGGCGGCGATCTCATGGCGGCGCAGGCGCGCGCTATTGCCGTGCTGTCGGCAGAATACGGCAATGGCCATCTCGATCTCACTTCGCGCGGCAATTTGCAGATCCGCGGTGTCGCGCTGGAGCGCTATGAAACATTATTTAAGAAATTGGCTGTATTGGGGCTGGCGGAGGAACAGCGACCACCTCGCGTCGCGCCGTCATCACCGCCGCCGCTTGGCTTTGCCAATGGCACGATTGGCCTCGGCTTGCCTTATGGCCGCATCGAAGCGCCGATGCTGGCCTGGCTGGCCGATATGGCCGAACAGTTTAGTAATGGTACGATCGCCTTAAGCCGCAGGCGCGCCGTTTTCCTTTCCGGCATTTCCAGTGCCGAAAATATTTTGCGGCAGGCAGCAGCGAGAGGATTCATCATTCGCTCCGATGATCCCCGCCGCGCCATCGAATGCTGCCCCGGCGCGCCCGCTTGTAGCTCAGCAAAAGGAGAAACGCGCGCGTTGGCCGAAGTCGTTGCCGGTCATTTTCCCGATCTTGCTGCCAGCGGCCACGTCGTACATATCTCCGGCTGTACCAAGGGTTGCGCCTACTCCAGAAATGCCGATGTCATCATTGTAGCCGTGGCTGGCGCGTATCATCTGGCTTGCGATGCCCGCGCCGATGCGCCGCCGACAGGCATTGTCTCCGGGCAGTCCGCCATTATTGAGGCCTTGCGTGAGCGCTTATAATTACATTCGTGAAGGCGGCGATATTTACCGCAAGTCCTTCGCCATCATACGCGCCGAGGCCGCCCTTTCCCGCTTCAGCGCCGCCGAAGAAAAAGTGGCCGTGCGCATGATCCACGCCTGCGGCATGGTGGAGCTTGCAGGAGATATCCTCTTCTCTCCGGGTCTGGTAACGGCGGCGCGTGGCGCGTTGGAAAACGGCGCACCTGTTTTCTGCGACGCTAACATGGTGGCCAGCGGCATTACGCGCGCCCGCCTGCCCATGCGCAATGACATTATCTGCACACTGAACGATCCGCGTGTGCCTGGCATGGCAAAAAAAATGAAACTGACGCGCTCGGCAGCGGCGATGGAATGCTGGCGTGAACGGTTGGGCGGCTCCGTTGTCGTCATTGGCAATGCGCCCACCTCGTTGTTCCGTCTGCTGGAAATGCTGGATGAAGGCGCGCCGAAACCGGCGGCGGTGATCGGCATGCCGGTCGGGTTCGTTGGCGCTGCCGAATCTAAGGAAACATTGGCCGCAGACGGCAGGGTGCCATTCGTCATCGTGCGCGGACGCAAGGGCGGCAGCGCCATGGCGGTAGCCGCCGTGAACGCGCTGGCCAGCGAGGCGGAACTATGAGCGGCTGCCTGTATGGCGTGGGCCTTGGGCCCGGCGATCCCGAGCTGATAACGCTCAAAGCGGCGCGCATTATCTCACAAACGCGGCTGATTGCATATTTCCAGAAACGCGGTGGGGGGCATGCCCGCGCTATCGCCGCTTCGCTGATGAACGGCCATCACGAGGAATTACCGCTAAACTATCCCGTTACCACAGAATACAAAGCGGACGATCCGCGCTATGAAACGCTGATCCACGATTTCTATGAGAAAGCGGCGGGAAACATCGCCGCGCGCCTGAAGTCGGGTGAAGATGTGGCGGTGCTGTGCGAGGGCGATCCGTTTTTCTATGGTTCCTTCATGCATCTCTACCGCCGCCTTGCGCAGGATTATCCCTGCCATGTCGTGCCGGGCATTACCGGCATGTCGGGCGGCTGGACCAATGCCGGCACACCGATTGCCTGGGGCAATGACGTATTCACCGTGATCCCCGGTACGCTCGACAGCGAAAGCCTTGCCCGGCGTTTCAAATCTACCGATGCGGCGGCGGTGATCAAGCTGGGCCGCAACCTGCCGCGCGTGCGCGCCGCCCTGGCCGAGGCGGGGCTGATCGATCGCGCGATTTATATCGAATATGGAACGATGGCGGCCGAACGCATTCTTCCTTTGCATGAAAAGCTGGATGATAATGCGCCCTATTTTTCACTGATCGTCGTGCCGGGCGAAGGGAGACGGCTGTGAGCGGCTGGCTGCGCGTGGTCGGCCTCGGGCCGGGGTCGGAAAAATGGTTGACGCCAGAGGCGCTTGCCGTGCTGCAGGAAGCCACCGATGTCGTTGGCTATGTGCCGTATGTGGAAAATCTCCCGGCTTCGATAACAGCGGAAAAACATGCCAGCGGCAACGGCGTCGAGCTGGAACGTGCGGCAGCGGCACTGCGACTGGCGGCAGCGGGCAGGCGCGTGGCGGTGGTTTCCGGCGGAGATGCGGGAATTTTTGGCATGGCCTCGGCAATTTTCGAGGCGATGGAAAAAGGTGAACCGCAGTGGCGGGAACTGGATGTTGAAGTGATTCCCGGACTCACGGCGCTGCTGGCGGCGGCAGCAAAATTGGGCGCGCCGCTGGGGCATGATTTCTGCGTGATTTCGCTTTCCGATTACCTCAAGCCGTGGCCAGTAATCGAAAAGCGCCTGCAAGCCGCCAGTGATGGCGATTTTGCACTGGCGATTTATAATCCCGCATCGAAAACGCGGCGCGATCAGCTGCTGCAGGCGCTGGCGTTACTCAGGAAACAACGATCGGATGATACCATTGCCGTTATCGCTAAAGACATTGGCCGGGCGGATGAGAGCGTAAGCATTACCAGTCTGGGCGAGGTCGACGCCGCGCAGGTGGATATGCGCACGCTGCTGATCATCGGTTCGAGCCATACGCGCAGAGTCGGGCGTTTTATCTATACCCCGCGCTATTACGAGGACAGGCCATGAATACACAAAATCCATTGTATAGCTTCTTCAGCGGTGGCGACATGTTTCGCATCCGGACGCGGCGGGCGGCGGATCAGGATGACCGGCAATCTCAGCATGCGCGCAGCGATCAATTTGGCTTCCGTAGCGCTGCCGCCGGAGTTTTTGGAGATCAGATATTCGATGCGATGTTCCGCCATCAGCGCCTGTTCGCTTTCCACCGTAAACGGCCCGCGGCCGGTCAGCCACACGGCATGGGGCAGCGGCCTGGGCGCAACGGGGTCGATGCTGCGTATGACATAAAAATGCTGCGGCTCGGTGGCATAAGCGGCCAGTTCCATGCGCCCTACCGTCAGGAAAACACGCCGTGGTTCAGCGCCCAGCGCCGTGATGGCTGCCGCATGGTCTTCCACTTCCAGCCACTGATCCTTGGACTGCCTCTGCCATGCCGGCCGCAGCAGCGACAGCAGCGGGATGCCGGTGCTAATCGCCGCCTGCGCGGCATGAAATGGCATACGGCTGGCGAAAGGATGCGTCGCGTCGATCAGCGCTGTCACCCGATGTTCGCGCATCCATGCCGCCAGTCCCTCCGCCCCCCCGAAGCCGCCGATGCGGCAATCGATGGGTGGCAGCGTTGGATTCTGCGTGCGCCCGGCCAGCGACAGGGTGGCGGAGAGCGGAGCATCAGCCAGCAGCTGCGCCAGCGCACTGGCTTCGGTGGTTCCTCCTAGAATGAGCACGTGCATGAGCCCATCCATATCATGGCTGGTTATTGTCGGCATCACGGAAAAAGGCGTTGCTTCACTCGATGCCGAAGCGCGTGCCGCCATCTCGGACGCAGCGCTGGTGGTGGGCGGCAAGCGGCACTTGGAACTGGCGAAGGAATTGATTCGCGGCGAGGTGCTGCCCTGGCCGTCGCCGCCGCATGATGCCTTCCCGAAAATCCTGGCCATGCGGCCTGAATCCGTCTGCGTGCTTTCCACCGGCGATCCCTTTCATTACGGCATGGGGGCGGTGCTGGCGCGTCAGGTGCCTGTTGAGGAGATGCGGGTATTTCCAGCCGTGTCGGCCTTCTCGCTGGCGGCGGCGCGGCTGGGCTGGGTGCTTCAGCACACGGTGATGATCGGCGTCAACGGTCGGCCGTTGGAGCGCCTGATTCCGTATCTGCAGCCGGGTGCGCGGCTGATCGTATTATCGGCGGATGAGCATACGCCGCAAGCGGTGGCGACATTACTCACAAAACGCGGCTTCGGCGCCGCCCATATGAGCATTATGGAGCATCTTGACAGCCAGCGTGAGCGCATCCGCACGATGGAGGTGGCTTCGTTCGCGCTGACCGACATCGCTCGCCTCAATTGCCTCGCCATCGAGATTCCCGCCGAGGCGAAAGCACCGTCGGTTCCTCTGGCGTCCGGCCTTGAGGATGATTGGTTCGAGCATGACGGCCAGCTGACCAAGCGCGAGATTCGCGCCGTTACTTTATCGGCATTAGCGCCAAGGCGCGGCGAGCTATTGTGGGATATCGGATTGGGAGCCGGCTCAGTAGCGATTGAATGGCTACTGGCGCATCCCGATAACTGGGCGATTGGGATTGAGAAAGATGGCGAGCGCGCCGCTCGTGCTGCCCGCAATGCCGCCGCACTGGGTGTGCCTAACCTTCGCATTATCGAGGGCGAAGCGCCGGCGGCGCTGATCGGGCTGGAAGCGCCCGACGCCATCTTCATCGGCGGCGGCGCGACGGCGGAGGGGATGATCGAGACGGCGTGGAATGCGCTGAAGCCGGACGGGCGGATGGTCATCAACGCCATATCGCTGGAAACGGAAGCGCTGCTGCTTGCCGCACGGAAGCGCTATGGCGGCAGGCTGATCCGTATCGGTATTGAACGCGCCGAACCGGTTGGCAGCATGACCGGCTGGCGGCCGGCGATGACGGTCACCCAATGGAGTGCCACCAAATGACCATCCATTTCATCGGCGCAGGCCCCGGCGCGCCCGACCTTATCACGGTGCGTGGCCGCAAGCTGATTGCCGCCTCTCCGGTCTGCCTTTATGCCGGATCGCTGGTGCCGCAGGAAATGCTGCGCTGGTGCCCGCCGGGGGCGCGCATTATCGACACCGCGCCGCTGAATCTCGACCAGATCGAGGCCGAATTCATTGCTGCGCATGAGCAGGGATTGGATGTGGCGCGGCTGCATTCCGGGGATCTCTCGGTCTGGTCGGCCATGGGGGAGCAGTTGCGCCGCCTTGACCGGCGGGGCATTGCGTATACCATCACGCCCGGCGTGCCGTCCTTCGCCGCCGCCGCCGCCGCGTTGGGGCGCGAGCTGACCTTGCCGGAAGTGGCGCAGTCGGTGGTATTGACGCGCACCTCCGGCCGCGCTTCCTCGATGCCGGAGGGCGAAACGCTGGCGGCATTTGCCAGAATCGGCGCGACGCTGGCGGTGCATCTTTCCATCCATGCGCTTTCCCGCGTGGTGCAGGAACTGACGCCCCATCTTGGCGGCGATTGCCCGGTGGCGATTGTCTACCGCGCTACCTGGCCTGACCAGCGCATTCTGCGCGGCACGCTTTCCACCATCGAGGCCATGGTGGAAAAAGAACCCATCGAGCGCACGGCGCTGATTATCGTTGGGCGCGTGCTGGCCGAAGAGGATTTCCGCGAAAGCGCGCTTTACGATCCGGAATACCGACGGCGGTATCGCGCTCAGGAGTGACGCGCCAATAATTTTCCCTCGCGGTCGAATACGGCAATCTCCAGTGCCACGCCGCTGCCTTCCAGCGCTTTCGCCGCCGTTTGCCAGGCATGGGCGGCAACCGCCTGCGCCAGGAGCGGCGCATAAGCCTGGGCCATATCCAGTGCATGCTTGGCCGTGTTGGCCTCCTGCATCTGTGCCACGGTTTCCGGGGGCAGATGTGCTTCCTGCGCCAATTCCGCCAGGAAATGCAGGTCGACGCCGCCGGCGCGCGAATGCAAATCGAGCCGGCCCTGCGCCAGCTTGGTCATCTTGGCGAAGCCACCGGCGATGGACACGCGCGGCACCGGGCGTTTGCGTAGGTATTTCAGCATGCCGCCGGCGAAATCCCCCATGTCGATCAATGCCACTTCCGGCAGGCCATAGAGCCGCTGAATGGCGGCTTCCGAGGTCGATCCTGTCGCTCCGGCGATATGCGTTAGCCCTGAAGCGCGGGCCACGTCGATTCCGCGATGGATGGAGTGGATCCAAGCCGAGCAGGAATAGGGAATGACAATGCCGGTGGTGCCCAGGATGGAAAGCCCACCCATGATGCCTAGGCGTGGATTGAGCGTTTTTAAAGCCAGTTGCTCGCCGCCAGGGATAGAAATCTCGATGTCGGCATCAGCCGCCACGCCATGCAGTGCGGCGACTTCCTCAATCGCTGCCCGTATCATTTCTCTCGGTTTCGGATTGATGGCCGGCTCGCCTACAGCCAGCGGCAGGCCGGGACGCGTTACGGTGCCTACGCCCGGCCCGGCATGGAAGGTGATGCCTGTTCCGGGCGCATTGCGCCGCACGCGGGCAGAGACTAGCGCGCCATGCGTGACATCCGGATCGTCGCCGGCATCCTTGGCTACGGCGGCAGAAGCGGAATCCTCCTTAAGCTGTGTCTGCGCCAGCGCGAAGGTGGGTCGCTGGCCGCCGGGAAGAAGGATTTCGACCGGATCGGGAAATTCCCCTGTCACCAGCGCCGCGAACGCCGCTTTGGCGGCGGCCGTCGCGCAGGCGCCGGTGGTCCAGCCGCGCTTCAGCGGCGTTTTGGGTGGGTCGAAGTCCATGAAACCGGTTGTAGCCCTGAAGTAGCTGCATTATCAAGGGCGTATGACGAAAGGCCTGATGATCGCCGCGCCGCGTTCCGGCTCGGGCAAGACGACGGTGACGCTGGGGCTGCTGCGCGCCCTGCAGCGGCGCAGGCTGCGCATCGCCGCCTTCAAATGCGGCCCGGATTATATCGACCC
>JAGWLJ010000311.1 GCA_028873275.1 Pseudomonadota bacterium | reverse complement strand
CGGTGGCCCACGCCTTCATGGCCGTCGCCAGAACGAGCGCCCGCGCTACGATAAAGGCCGCGCCGCGATGATAGGATAAGGTGTGTCGTTTCATTGGCCGTTCCGGTAAAATTCAACAGTTTCACTCTTGTCGCCGCGTATCACCTGCACATGCGGCACGATGGCGGTTTTAAGCTGCATGAGATCGGCGCCGCTGGTGTATCCCTGGCCGCCTTCCTCGCCGGCGGGGCTTGGCGCGCCGGCGGTTTTGGACGGTGCGGAAAGGCTGCGCAGCGCCACGGAGATGGTGCCCATCTCTGAGGCGACGGCGACCTCCTCGGCCTGCCGCGGCGTCACCTCGACGGTGATGGTTTTGGCAGGCATGGGTTTATTGTCGGGGTTATCCAGCACTTGATCCACGGCGACGACGCGTATGTCGTGCGCAAAGGTTTCACTCACCACCGATTCGCTGCTGCCCGTACCGTTGCTGGTCTTGATCCGGTGCGTGACGATGAGATCGACGTGGTCGCCCGGCGAGATGAATCCGGCATTAAACCCGGTGCTGCCGGGCCGGTCGTTTTTCATGACAATCGAGACGGCGCGCATGCCCGGATCGAGCACCACCGAAAGGAAGCTACCCTCGCCCGCCTTCATCAGCGCATCGGTCGGCACCGGGTCGCCGGCATGGACCACGCGGCGCACCACCGCCCCGTTGAAATCGGAAAGATGAACCGCATCCTCATAAAGATAATGCGCCATCGCCATAGCTCCCTTGGGCGATGCGACCTTGGGCGCAGGCCCCCAGTCAAGATCGCCGGCCTGAACGAAGTTGCCCGGCGTCAGGTCGTGTTTGGCGATGACGACGTGCACAACCGCCGGTGCCGATGCTTTTACCGGCGCCTGCGACAGGCGGTTCTTCACCGAAATGGCGGTGAAGGCCGCGATGATGCCGGCAATGAGAAGTAATATGGCGCGTCTGGACATAGGCGTTGTACGAGGATTTTCCCGGGTTTTACGACATCCTGCCCACTATACCGCCGGCTTACTTAAAAAAGAGTTAACCGCCGCGCCGAAAAATAATCTCCGTTCAATACCTTATCGGCACATTTCTAAATAAACTTTAACTAATATTCCGGCGCAATTGGCGCAAACTTAGACCAAGTTTTTATTGCGCCGGAGCGCTGCAGGCGCTACGAGGCGTGTTCTTATGAGCCTTTCTCCCATAGAACAGCGCCGCACCTTCGCCATCATTTCGCATCCCGATGCGGGAAAGACAACGCTTACCGAAAAACTGCTGCTCTTCGGCGGGGCGATTCACCTGGCCGGCGCGGTGAAGGCCAAAAAAGGCGGCCAGAGTGCCCGCTCCGACTGGATGGAAATCGAGAAAGCGCGCGGCATCTCGGTCACCGCTTCGGTGATGACGTTCGAATATGCCGGCCATACGGTGAACCTGCTCGACACGCCCGGCCACAAGGATTTCTCGGAAGACACCTACCGCACGCTGACCGCCGTCGATTCCGCCGTGATGGTGCTCGACGGCGCCAAAGGCATCGAGGCGCAAACGCTGAAACTCTTCGAGGTCTGCCGCCTGCGCGACATGCCGATCATCACCTTCATCAATAAGATGGACCGCGAAACGCAGGAGCCGTTCGCGCTGCTGGACGAGATCGAGCACAAGCTGGCGCTCGACGTATGCCCCGTCACCTGGCCGATCGGCATGGGAGACCGCTTCCGCGGCTGCTTTAATTTGATGACGGACACACTCTACCTGTTCGAA
>JAGWLJ010000310.1 GCA_028873275.1 Pseudomonadota bacterium | reverse complement strand
TGAACAGCGTAGCCAGCTGCTCGGTCATGGTTTCCCCAAGCTTATCGATATCCGAGATTTTGACGGCGCGTTTGTAATAGCGCGTCACGTCATGGCCGATGCCGATGGCGACTAATTCAATCGGTGTTTCCGTTTCAACCTTATGAATTACCTCGCGCAGATGCGCGTCGAGATAGTTGCCGCCATTGGCGGAAAGCGTGCTGTCGTCCACCGGCGCGCCGTCGGAAATCACCATCAGGATGCGCCGCTGCTCCGGCCGTTTCATCAGCCGGTCCACCGCCCACAGAATCGCCTCGCCGTCGATGTTTTCCTTGAGGATACCGTCTTTTAGCATGAGGCCGAGATTTTTGCGCGCGCGCCGCCAGCCGGCATCCGCCGATTTATAGATGATGTGGCGCAAATCGTTCAAGCGCCCCGGATGCGCCGGGCGGCCGTCTTTTACCCATTGCTTGTAAGAACTTCCGCCCTTCCACTCGCGCGTGGTGAAGCCGAGGATTTCCACTTTGACGCCGCAGCGCTCCAGCGTACGGCTCAGGATATCGGCCGAAAGCGCGGCGATGGTGACCGGACGCCCGCGCATCGAACCGGAATTGTCGATCAGCAGCGTCACCACCGTATCGCGAAATTCCGAATCTTTTTCGACCTTATAAATCTGCCGCTCGTCGGGATGGATGACGATGCGCGCCAGCTTGTTGCTGTCGATCATGCCGTCTTCCTGATCGTAAAGCCACTGCCGCGCCTGCCGCGCAAGCAGCAGCCGCTGCAACCGGGAAGCCAGCCGCGCCGTCAGGCTCTGGAATTGCGTGAGCTTCTGGTCAAGCTGGCGGCGCAGATTTTCGAGTTCGGAAGGCGTGGCAAGCTGGCTTGCCGAAATCACCTGATCGAACTGTGTGGTATAGGCACGGTAGGCAGGTACCGGCGCTTCTTCCGGATGGTTGAGCGGGTAGGCGGGCGCGCCCGCCTCCTCGTTTTCTTCCGGCGAACGTTCTTCGCCCGCCGCGGCAGGCCCACCGGGGACAAGCGCGAAGTGCGGCTTTCCCTGCGGCGAGGCCGTGCCGGCGGAAGCGGCGCCCGTTTCGTTATCCTCGCCTTCGGACGGAACGGAATCCTCCAGCAACTCCTGCCCGCCGGTGTCCTTGCCGCGCTCCGGCGCGTGGAGGTCTTTGGAAATGATGTCGATCAGCTCCAGCGACAATTTGGCGAAGGCCTTCTGGCTGGCGATTTTTTCCTGCATTTTAGCCAGTATCGGCATGGCGGATTTCACCCCCTGCTCCGAGGTTTCCGGCAATTGCTGCAGGACGCGCCGCGCCTGCGACTCCAGCGTTGCCAGTAATTTTTCCGAAGGATTTGCCGTGTTCCTGCTTTTCGATCGCTGATCAAAACGTTGCGCCAGGTTATACCGTACCCCGGTAAGGTATATACCCCCCAGGGCATCCACGCGCACATCTTCCAGCATGTCGAATACAGCCGCCCCTGCCCCGCCTTTGGGCCTGAGTTTATGATGCAGCGCCGCATCGTGATAACGCACGGCAAAGGCCGCATGGTCGGCCTCGCCGCGGATGACGGGAAGATCCCCCGGTGCGGGCATGTTGTTTACCTGCGGCAACGCAATGTCGCTCTTCGCCCCCGGCCCGAACCCGACAGTGAGACTCCGCTTCGCCGCCAGCGCCCGCGTGGTGGCAGCGAGGGAATGCTTGAATGTATTCAAAGATTTTTCGGGGTCGGACGTCACATATTACCCTTACAGGACAACCAAA
>JAGWLJ010000047.1 GCA_028873275.1 Pseudomonadota bacterium | reverse complement strand
CCACCGATGCCAGAGCCGATCATGACGCCAGTGCGCAGGCGCTCCGCCTCGTCCTCCGGTTTCCAGCCGGCATCCTCGACCGCCTGCGTGGCGGCGGCAATGGCAAAATGGATGAAGTGATCCATCTTGCGCTGTTCTTTGGGAGTAATCCAGGCATCCGGATTGAACTGAGCCGGCCCGTCGCCGCGGGGCACCTGGGCAGCCACGCGGGCCGGAAGATCAGACACCTCAAAGCCGGCAATGGCGGCAAGCCCGGAGCGCGAGGCCAGAAGGCCGTCCCACGTCTCCTTCACGCCGCAAGCCAGCGGCGTTACCAGACCCAGGCCGGTGACGACGACTCTTCTCATGCGGAAATAATCAAAAGATGCTTAAGCCGCTTTGGCGTGCTGCTGGATGTAATTGATAGCATCCTGAAGGGTCAGGATCTTTTCGGCAGCGTCATCAGGGATCTCGATATTGAACTCTTCCTCGAACGCCATCACCAGCTCAACGGTGTCCAGGCTGTCGGCGCCCAGATCGTCGATGAAGCTGGCCTCGGGGACCGCCTTGGCTTCGTCTACGCCCAGGTGTTCGACCACGATTTTCTTCACGCGTTCAGCAATATTACTCATGATGTTCATCCTCAGTAGTTAAGCAAACCGTAGAGACGGGAGACAATAGATATCCAGTGCAAAAGGTCAAGCTGGAAATATTTAACAATCGGTGCTAGATAGCACGCCGGCAGCGCCGCTGTCCAGAAAAACCTGCGCCCGGCCATTCCCCATGCCGCTACCCGATTCCATGGATTTTTCCTATATTGACCGGATGCTTGCCAGCTTCCGGCGATGGACAGGCAAAGACCTCGTGGCGCCCGCTTCGCCGGAAGCATTATATTACGCCCCATTTGTCGTCGTGTCGCACGGAACAGAAGCCGACCCGGTATTTCGCTATGCCAATCTGGCAGCACAACGATTATGGGAGACGCCGTGGGAAAAATTCATCACCCTCCCCTCGCGGCTTTCCGCCGAGCCGGACGCGCGCCCGGAGCGGCAGGCGCTGCTCGAACGGGCGGCGCGGGACGGCTATGCCGATCATTACAGCGGCGTCCGCGTCACCGCCAGCGGCAGGCGGTTTGCCATAAGCAACTGCCTGCTGTGGAACGTGCTGGGCGAAACAGGTGACAAGATCGGGCAGGCTGCTACATTCAGCCGATGGGAATGGTTATAAAGCGCCTGCTGATTGCTTTCTTATGCCTCCTTCTGGCGGCGAGCGGCCTGCTCGCTTACGGTCTCTATTATTATTATAACGCGCCCGGTCCGCTGGTTCAGGACACCACGCTGATCTTCAAGCACGGCGAAGGCTTCCGCGCCGTCACCGATGACATGGCCGCCGCCGGAGTTATCGAGCGGCCGCTTATGTTCAAGGCGCTGGCCGTGTTGACGGGCGAGGCGCCCCGATTCAAGGCGGGTGAATATCATTTTTCCGCCGCCGTCACCCCCCGCCAGGCCATGGGCATGCTGGCGGAGGGGCGCGTGGTGGTGCATAAAATTACCATTCCCGAGGGGCTTAACGTGCGCGAGGCGCTCAGCCTGCTGGCGCAGGAGCCGGCGCTGGAAGGCAGCCTGCCGGAGAATATCCCCGAAGGCAGCCTGCTGCCCGAGACCTATCATTTCACTTATGGCGATAAGCGGCAGGATATCGTCGACCGCATGCAGGCGGGAATGGCCTCGCTGCTGGCATCCTTATGGCAAAAGCGCAAACCGGGGCTCCCCTTCGCCAATCCAGAACAGGCGCTGACATTGGCCTCGATCGTCGAGAAGGAAACAGGGCTCGACAGCGAGCGCGGGCGTGTGGCGGCGGTGTTTATTAATCGCCTGAAGCGCGGCATGAAGCTGCAATCCGATCCCACCGTGGCCTATGGCATGGAGCGACAGGCTGGCAGGAAACTCGACCGCACGCTGACGCTCGACGACCTGCATCAGGACACACCCTATAATACTTATGTTATTCCTGGCTTGCCGCCCGGCCCCATCGCCAATCCCGGCCGCGCCGCCCTGGAAGCCACGCTCAATCCGCCGGATACCAACGATCTCTATTTCGTCGCCACCGGCGCCGGCGGGCATAATTTTTCCAGCACACTGCAAGGACATAACAAGAATGTGCAGCAATACCGGGAAACGGTGACTAAGAAAGCCCCGTAGCCGCTTTCAGCGTATTCTCCAGCAGGCAGGCAATCGTCATCGGCCCGACGCCGCCGGGCACGGGCGTGCTGGCCGAGGCAATACCCTGGCAGCTTTCAAAATCGACATCGCCCACCAGTTTTCCATTTACGCGGTTGATGCCGACATCGATCACCACCGCGCCTTTTTTCAGCCATGATCCCTTAACCATCTCTGGCTTGCCGACGGCAGCGACGACGATATCGGCCTGCCTGACAACGCCCGGCAAATCCTTCGTTTTTGAATGGGCAATGGTGACCGTGCAATTCTCGCGCAGCAGTAACTGCGCCACTGGCTTGCCGACGATATTGGAGCGGCCGATGACCACAGCATGAAGGCCGCTTAAATCCCCCAGCGTATCCTTGAGCAGCATCAGGCACCCCAATGGCGTGCAGGGAACAAAGCTCTCCTGCCCGGTGGCGAGCTTTCCGGCGTTGATGACATGAAAGCCGTCGACATCCTTGGCCGGATTGATGGCGTTGATAATGGCTTCTCCGTCAATGTGCTTCGGCAGCGGCAGCTGCACGAGAATACCGTGCACGTCGGGATTGAGATTGAGCGATTCCACCTTGGCCAGCAACTCGGCCTGGCTGGTGGTTTCCGGCAGTTTGAACTCGTAGGAGTTCATCCCCGCTTCGCGCGTCTGCTTACCCTTGTTGCGCACGTACACTTCACTGGCCGGATCATTGCCGACCAGCACCACCGCCAACCCCGGCGTAATGCCTTTCTGGCTCTTAAGCAGTTCCACGCGCCGCGCAATATCGGCGCGCAGGCGCTCAGCAAAGGCTTTACCATCGATGATTTTGGTGTCGGTCATGCCGCCGCCTTCGGCACGCCGCTGGTGGTCGAGTATTCAAAGTGCAATGCCTCGCCCGGATGGACGATGGCGTAGGCGGCATGGGCGGCAGCGGCAGCTTCGGCAAAACCCGAAAGAATCAGCTTGAGTTTGCCTTCGTAACTGGCGATGTCGCCGATGGCGAAGATGCCGGGCGTCGAGGTCTGCATCGTGGCCGGGGTGACGGCGATATGGTTCTGCGTCAGGTTCAACCCCCATTCGGCAATCGGACCTAATTCCATGGCTAGCCCGAAGAACGGCAGCAACACATCAGCTTCCAATGTTTTCTCTTCACCTTCAAGCGTGGAAACAACAACAGATGAAAGCCGGCCATTGCTTCCTTCCAGCCGCGCCAGCTGATAAGGAATCACCAGCTCGATTTTCCCCGCATCGGCCAGCGCCTGCAGGCGTGCAGCGCTTTCGGGCGCGCAACGGAATTTGGGACGGCGATGGATGACGTAGAGTTTTTCGGCGAGATCCGCCAGCGAAATGGCCCAGTCAACCGCCGAATCGCCGCCGCCGGCAATGACGATTCTCTTGCCGCGAAAATCCTCGCGCTTTTTGACAAGGTAAAACACGCTCTTGCCTTCATACTGCTCCAGCCCCTCCAGCGGCGGCCGGTTAGGCCCGAACGCTCCGCAGCCGGCAGCGATGATAATAGCCTTGCAGGTGATGACGGTGCCGGCAGAGGTGGTAATTTGGTAATTGGAACTTTTGTTGGTGATTGGAATATTCTGATTACCGGAGTTCCAATGACCAGTGACCGATTCTACTCTCTGCCCCAAATGATACACCGGCTCAAATGGCTCGGCCTGCGCCTTGAGCTTTTCCACCAGTTCGCCCGCGAGGATCGACGGATAGCCGGGAATATCGTAAATCGGCTTTTCGGGATAAAGCGCGGCGCATTGTCCGCCGGCAATATCAAGCGCATCGATGACATGCGCGCGCATCTTGAGCATCCCCGCCTCGAACACGGCAAAGAGCCCTACCGGACCGGCTCCGATAATGACGATATCTGTCTGTAACTCCTGCATAAGCGAAAATAATCCTGATTTTGCTAAGGAAAAAGTAAGGCTTTTTTGCGAAAATGGAAGGGATAATTTGAAAGGATCCTTACATGAACGCCGTTATCTGCGCCTATGCACGCTCTCCCTTCACCCCCGCCGGCAAAGGCGAGCTGGCCAAAGTCCGGCCCGACGATCTCCTGGCGCAGACGATTCAGGGATTGCTGTCACGTGTCACCGTTGAAACCGGCGACATCGAAGACCTTATCACTGGCTGCGCTTTTCCCGAGGGGGAGCAGGGCCTCAATATCGGCCGCATGGCGGTGTTCCTGGCCAAGCTGCCGATTTCCGTCTCCGGCGCCACCATCAACCGCTGGTGCGGCTCATCGATGGAAGCGATTCATATCGCTGCCGGAAAAATCGCTACCGGCGCTGGCGATTTATTCCTCTGCACCGGTGTCGAATCGATGTCGCGCATCCCCATGGGCGGCTTCAACTTCGCCCCCAACCCGCATCTCTACGAAACCATGCCCGAAGCCTATATGGCCATGGGCGTCACTGCCGAAAATTTGTGCAAGAAATTCTCCATCCCGCGCCAGGAACAGGAAGCCTTCGCGCTGGCCAGTCACCAGAAAGCTGCCAAAGCCAATCTGGCCGAGGAAATTGTGCCCATCCGCCATAAGGACGAAGTCATCAGCAAGGACGGCTGCATCCGCGCCGACACGACGCTCGAAAAAATGGCCGCGCTCGCGCCCGCCTTCGATGCCAATGGAACGGTCACTGCCGCCACTTCCTCACCCGTCACGGATGGCGCCTCGGCCGTGCTCCTTGCCAGCGAATCCTATGCCGACAGGCACGGCCTGCCCAAGCTGGCCCGCATCAAAAGCAGCGCCGTCGCCGGATTGCCGCCCGAAATCATGGGGCTGGGGCCGGTCTACGCCAGCAAGAAGGCGCTCGAGCGCGCCAAACTTCAGCTCTCCGACATTGACATCATCGAACTCAACGAAGCCTTCGCCGTGCAGGCCCTGGCCGTCATCCGCGAATTGAATATTGATGTCGCCAGGCTCAACCTCGAAGGCGGCGCTATCGCCCTGGGACATCCGCTGGGCGCCTCGGGCGCGCGCATCACCGGCAAAGCGGCGCAGCTGCTGGCCAAACACAACAAGCGCTACGCTCTGGCCACCGCCTGCATCGGCGGCGGCATGGGCATTGCGACGGTGCTGGAAGCGGTTAAGTAATTAGTAATGAATATCGGATAATAGGATTGTCATAAAATCTGATTTTATGACAGGAGCTATCATGAACGATCAGATCCTCACCGCCACGGAAGCCTCACGCGCTTTCTCCGAAATGCTGCACCGCGTCTGCTACGGCGGCGAATCCTTTGTCATCAAAAAAGGCACCCGCCTGATGGCACGCATTACGCCGGTGGAGGTAAAAGTCGAAGACGCAGTAGCGGAAGAAAACATTGCATTGCCGAAGGCAGAAGAAATCGCCACCCACAGCACCGCCGACGAAGCCGAATTCTACCGCGCCTGGATGGAACAGGTGCGCAAGGTGGAAGCATAGCATCATATAAAACGCGAAAGGATACGGCATGGCCGACATCAAAAAAATCGCTGTATTAGGCTCCGGCGTCATGGGCAGCGGCATCGCCGCTCATGCCGCCAATGCCGGCATTCCTGTGCTGCTGCTCGATATCGTCAAGCCCGGCGAGAAAAACCGCAATGCGCTGACCGAAGGCGGCGTGCAGAAGCAGCTCGACGCCAAGCCCTCGGGATTTGCGCATAAGAAAAACGCCAAGCTCGTCACCTGCGGCAATCTCGAGGACGACCTTGCTAAGCTCAAGGATTGCGACTGGATTATCGAGGCTGTGCTTGAAAAGTTCGAAGTCAAGCAGGACGTCTATCGCAAGATCGACAAGACGCGCAAACCCGGCTCAGTCGTCTCCTCAAACACCTCGACATTGCCGATTCACGAATTAATGGCCGGCCTCCCCGAGGCCTTCGCCAAAGATTTCATGATTACGCATTTCTTCAACCCACCGCGCTTCATGCGACTGCTCGAGGTGGTCAAGGGTAAGGATACGCGGCCTGATGCCTTTGCCGATATCAGCCGCTTCGCCGATGTCGGCCTGGGCAAGGGCGTGGTGGAATGCAAGGACACGCCGGGCTTCATCGCCAACCGCATCGGCGTCTACTGGCTGATGCTGGGGCTGATCGAGGCCATGCGCCTGGGCGTCACCCCTGAGCAGGCTGACGCGGTGATGGGCCGTCCCGCCGGCATTCCCAAGACCGGAATCTTCGGGCTCTTCGACCTGATCGGCATCGACCTGATGCCGCTGATTGCGCGCGAGATGCTGAATACCTTGCCCAAGAACGATCCTTTCCGCAAAGTTTACCAGGAGCCGGATCTCGTCAAAAAAATGATTGCCGAAGGCTATACCGGACGCAAGGGCAAGGGCGGGTTTTACCGTATCAACAAGCAGGGCGACAAGAAGATCAAGGAGGTGATCGATCTCAAGACGGGCGAGTATCACCCACAGGGTAAGAAAGTCGAGTTGGCCAGCATCGATGCCGGTAAACAGGGCTTAAAAGCCGTCGTCGAATCGACCGATATCGGTGGGCAGTATGCCTGGGCCGTGCTCAAAGAAACGCTTTACTACGCCGCCTCGCTGATCCCCGAAATCGCCGACGACATTCATGCCGTCGACAGCGCGCTCAAGATGGGCTTCAACTGGAAATTCGGACCCTTCGAGATGATCGACAAGCTGGGCGTGGACTGGTTTATCGGCAAACTCAAGGCCGAAGGCAAAACCATCCCGCCCATCTTGGAGAAAGCCGCAGGCAAATCGCTCTATAAAGTCGAGAATGGCCAGCGCCAGGAAATGATGCTTTCCAGCGATTATAAGCCAATCATTCCGCCGGCGGGATCGCTGATGCTTTCCGACATTAAGCTCAGCAGAAAGCCGGTTGCCAAAAACCCCTCCGCCTCGTTGTGGGACTTGGGCGACGGCATTGCCTGCCTCGAGTTGACTTCCAAGATGAACTCGGTCGATATGGATATTCTTGGCATGATCGAGCAATCGGTCGAGCTGGTGAAGAAGGATTTCAAAGGCCTCGTCATCGGCAACGACGCTGATAATTTCTCCGTCGGCGCCAATCTAGGCCTGATGCTGATGGCGGCTAACGTCGCCGCATGGAAAGACATCAGCGACATGATCCGCCGCGGCCAGAACGCCATGATGGGCCTCAAATACGCGCCCTTCCCCGTCGTATCATCTTTAGCAGGAATGGCGCTGGGCGGCGGCTGCGAGATGGTGTTGCATTCCAATGCCGCGCAGGCGCATCTCGAATCCTATCCCGGCCTCGTCGAAGTCGGCGTCGGCCTGATTCCTGCCTGGGGTGGCTGCAAGGAGATGCTGCTGCGCCATATGGGCGAGAAGGAAGTCAAAGGTGGCCTGATCGGCGGCCTGATGGCCACCGGCGGCGCCATGCCCGCGATTAAGAATGTATTCGAAACTATCGCGCTGGCCAAAGTTGCTGGCAGTGCTGAAGAAGCGCGTGACGCAAAAATTCTGCGCGAGGATGACAGAATCTCCATGAACCGCGCCCGCGTGCTGGCCGATGCCAAATCACGCTGCCTGGAGCTGGCGAAGGATTACGCGCCGCCTGCGCCGCAAACGCTGCATTTGCCCGGTGGGACCGCCCGGGTAGCCTTATCAATGGCCGTCGACGGTTTTGCGGCGACCGGGAAGGCCACGCCGCATGATGTGGTCGTCTGCAAGGTATTAGCACGCGTGCTCTCCGGCGGCGATACCGACATCTCCGAGGCACTCTCCGAGCAGAAAATCCTCGATCTCGAGCATGAAGGCTTCATGGAGCTGATTAAAACCAAGGCCACGCTGGCGCGCATCGAACACATGCTCGAGACGGGAAAGCCATTGCGTAACTAGTCACAGGTTATGGGTCGTTGGTCATTGGGAAGAAAGATGATAGTATCTTCTTTAGCCCCATGACCTATGACTAGCTTTCTCCTCTCCATCCTCGTCACCGCCGCCGCTCTTATCCTGTCCTTCCTGTGGGCGGGGTGGCAGGGACTGGTTATCTGCGCACTGCTGACGGTGATGGAGGTCAGCTTTTCCTTCGACAATGCCGTGGTCAACGCCACGGTGATGCGCCAATTAAGCCAGGTATGGCAGCGGCGATTCCTGACCTGGGGGATGCTGATCACCAGCTTCGGGATGTATTACCTCTTCCCGCTGATCATCGTGGCGCTGGCCACCGGGCATGGCCTGATCGAGGTCAGCCGCATGGCGATCTATCACCAGGAGCGCTACAGCGAATATGTCATGGCCGCGCATGCGCAGATCTCGGCTTTCGGCGGCATGTTCCTGCTGATGGTGTTCCTGACCTTCCTCTTCGACGAAGGAAAGCAACTGCACTGGCTGGGCCAGATCGAAAAGCAGCTGGCCAAACTGGGCAAGCTCGAATCGGTGGAAGTCATCGCAGCGCTGGCGGTGCTGCTGGCCCTGCAATCTTTTCTGCCAGCGGATGAGCG
>JAGWLJ010000046.1 GCA_028873275.1 Pseudomonadota bacterium | reverse complement strand
TCTCGGCTTTCAATGAATACTGCTCTTTGCCCTGGGTGGTGAAAGAATCGGTCACCAGCTTCTGGAATTCCCCCAGTCGGTTCCTGAGCGGGTCGAGCAGACTCTCGAGTTTCTTTTCCGAATGTTGCGAAAATTTATTGCCGTATTCTTCGAACATGGCCGAGGCCATCTGCTTGATCTGCAATTGCAGATATTGTTCATTCTGCCGGTTGTTCTGAATCGTCATCTCGGCGCCGATGGCGCGTTCGCGGTATTCGGTCAATTCGCTGGCCAGGCGCAACTTTTCTTCCCCGGAGGCCGCCATAGCGTTTTTCAATACGGCATGCTCCTGCGCCAGTTGGTCAAACTCCCTCCGGCTGACGGAGGATGCCATGCGCGCATGGACAAAAGCGGAGGTAACCATATAGCCTAGGCCAAAACCGCCTGCCGCTCCGGCAAGAACCCATGACAAATTTATCGCATCCATAGTAAGCCCGTTGCACTAGCCAAATGATAAAGGTAAATTCTACCCCCATGAACGCCAACCACAAGCATAAATTCGCCGCCGTCGTGCTGGCCGCCGGCAGCGGCACACGCATGAAATCCAGCTTTCCCAAGGTGATGCATAGGCTCGCCGGGCAGCCTATGATCGCGCATGTGCTGACGACGCTGAATATATTGGAGCCGGAGAGATCGGTGGTGGTCATCGCCCCGTCCATGGATATGGTGCGCGATGCGGCGCTGGAGACCATGCCGGACTGCAAACTGGCCCTCCAGGACAGGCAGCAGGGCACCGGCCATGCCGTAGGCTGCGCCGAAGCGGCGCTTTCCGGCTATGCCGGCACGGTGCTGGTGCTTTACGGCGATACGCCGCTGATTACGGAAAGCACGCTTTCGCGGCTGCTTGTGGCCATGCAGTCGGCCGATGTGGCGGTTCTGGGCATGCGTATTGCCGATCCCACCGGTTACGGCCGGCTGATCGTCGACAGCAGCGGCCAGCTCGAGGAAATCGTCGAATGCAAGGATGCCTCGCCGGAGCAGAAAGGCATTACGCTGTGCAATTCCGGCGTCATGGCGGCTAAGGGCACGCATCTATTCAGCCTACTGAAAAAAATTCAGCCAAATAACGCCGCCGGCGAATATTATCTGACCGATATCGTGGAGCAGGCCGATGCGCAGGGACTGCACTGCCATGTCGTCGAAGCCGAAGCAGGCGAACTGGCCGGCATCAATTCCCGCGCGCAGCTGGCCGAGGCGGAGAAGGTTATCCAGCAGCGCCTGCGACATAAGGCCATGACGGAAGGAGCAACGCTGATCGACCCGGAGAGCGTTTATTTCAGCATGGATACGGCCCTGGGCCGCGATGTCGTCGTGCATCCGCAGGTGGTGTTCGGTCCCGGCGTAACGGTGGAAGATAAGGCGGAGATCCGCTCCTTCTCGCATATCGAAGGCGCGCAGGTACGCAAAGGCGCAGTGATCGGTCCGTTCGCGCGGCTGCGGCCGGGCAGTGTAGTAGGTGAGGCGGCGCATGTCGGCAATTTCGTCGAGCTCAAGAAAACTACCCTCGGTAAAGGCGCCAAAGCCAATCACTTAAGCTATATCGGCGATGCCGAGGTGGGAGAAGGCGCCAATATCGGCGCCGGCACCATAACCTGCAATTACGACGGGGCCAATAAATACGTCACCATCATCGGCGCGGAGGCATTCATCGGCTCCAATACCTCGCTGGTGGCGCCGGTGACCATCGGCGCCGGAGCCATGGTAGGCGCCGGCAGCGTCATCACTGATGACGTGGAAGCCGACGCGCTGGCTATTGCGCGTCCCAGGCAGGTCAGCAAGCCTGCCAAAGCCCGCGAAATCAAGAAGCGCAAGAAAAAGGCTTAGGCCGCCTGGTTGTGCTCGAGCACGTGCCGGACCCAGGCGCGGCCGCTTTGATTCTCAATATAATTGATCAGCGCCACGACGACGCGCCGGTCGAACGCCTTGTCGGACTGGTCGAGCATGAAGCGGGTGGCGTCCTCGATGGACATGGCGGTGCGCCAGGAGCGCGGGCTGATCATGCCGACGAAGGCGTTGGCCGCCGCGATGACGCGGGCTGTGATGAGAATGGCGTCGTCGCTGAGCGCCAGCGGACCGGTGCCATCCCATTTCTCCTGCCACTGGCGCAACGTCTCGACCACCGGACCGTCGAACTGGATGTTCTCGATCAGCTCGGCGGCGGCATTCATCGAATCGTGAATATTGCGTTTCTCCTCGGGGGACAGCGGATCGGTCTTGGTAAGCAGCTCGGGCGGCACGACGATTTTTCCGACATTCATCAGGCTGCCGGCGATACGCGCCGTTTCCACGAGGACGGGGCTCAGCTGCATGGCGGCAGCAGTTTCCTGTGCCAGCCCGGCGACCAGCTGCGAATGGTTGGCGGCGAACGGATCGCGCCGGTCGACCAGCCTGAGCAGCATGTCCACCAGCTGGCGTAGCGTCGCCAGCCGGCGCTCGCGCTCGTGCACGGCGTCGCTGATGTCCTGTTCGACGATCAGCACGCCCGGCGTCGGCTTGGGCAGCGCCGCAAGCGGAATATGCGCCAACGGCACGTAGGCGCTGCGGATAACATGCTCCTCCCCTTCCTTATATACGGCGTGCGTTTCGTAAATGACCTGACCGTGCTGCAACGCTTCGGCGCACTGCTTCTCTATCTTCTCCGCCAGCGCAGCGCCCTGCTGGTCAACCAGCGTCTTGCCGACCACACTTTCCGGCGACATGCCGGCAGCGCTCGCAGCCTGCTGGTTAGCAAAGCGGTAGGTGTAATTCACATCGATAATATAGACGGCTTCCGGCTGGTGATCGGACACGAGCCGCAGCATGCGCTCCTGCGCCGCCGTCTGGGCCGCCAGCTTGCGGAAGTGATGCGACAGCATCATCGAGCGCTTGGAATGCGCGTACCACCAGATGGCGATGAGGATCAACACGATCACCGCGATGCTGAGGAAGAACAGCGCCACCATGCCATTGCGGTACTGCTCGCTGGCGGCCAGCGCCTCCTGGCGATCGATCTTGACGATCAGCGTCCACGGCGTACCGGCAATGGCGCGCGAGGTGGCCAGCACGGTATTGCCGCGATAGTCCGGCTTCTCACTGGTGAAATTCCCCGTCGTCTGCATCAGCTGCGCTTCGGCGGATTTCGCGGGATCGAAGGGGATCTGCTTGGTCAGCGCCGCCGTGCCATCCATCAGCGGCGAGAGATAATCGATAGTATTGCCCCCGCGGCGCGCCAGAAGGATTTCAAGAGAATGCTCGGTCGTGCCCGGATGCTTAAGCAACTTGAACAGGTTGTCATCAACCGTCTTGACACCGATGATGCCGCCGATCTGCGACGCGGCGTTATGCTCGCCCTGAATCGAATAGACGGGCACGACAAAACCGATATACGGCGTGCCGTCCTTGTCCTTGCGCAGGTCGATCAGCTTTTCATGGCCGGCCGGCGCCTGGGCGGCCTGCTCCATCATAATATCGCGCATGCCCGGCTCGATCAGCGTGGAGACGGCGATCTCGCGCTTGGCATTAATAACGGCCAGCCCGCTCTTGCTTTCCGGCTGCACATTGGCCGGGATGGAGGCGGCGGCATTGCCGGCGCCAAAGCCGGCGCGCGCAGCGGTAAACAGCACCAGGTTGCGCAGATAAACCTTCTGCGCCGAATCCCCTCCCCGGCCGTCCGGCTGCATCTGCAGCTCGGTCATGTACATCTGCAGCGACGGGTTGTCAGCAAGGCTGCGCAGCTCGCTGAACTGGCCTTCCACCCAGCGGTCGACATCGGAGGCGCGGCTCTCGGCGATCAGATTCAGCTTTTCCTGCCAGGTATCCAGGTCACGGCCAAGCTCGGCAGAAGTAAAGTGCGCCACCAGTCGCATGCCGCCCAGCACGATGGCCGCCACCAGTGCGCTGATCGCATAGATACGGGGCGTGGCTTGCGGTTCGCTGGACATGGCATTCCCTGTTCTTTATGACTAGACTTATATAACCTTTATACCCATTTGGCAGCAAAAAACTTCATGATCCGGACTACCTTCATCCTCGGCGGCATGCGCTCAGGAAAAAGCGCTTATGCAGAACGGCTGGCCGAGCAGAGCGGCCTGCGAAAACTGTACGTCGCCACCGCCGAAGCGCTGGATGCGGAAATGGGCGATCGCATCGCCGCACACCGGCAACGCCGTGGCGACGCGTGGCAGACTATCGAAGAACCGATTCATATCGATACTATCATCGGACAGCATGGCGATGCCTGCATCCTCATCGACTGCCTGACGCTGTGGCTGTCCAACCTTCTGCATTGCGGGCTGGATGTGGCGCAGCACACTAACCACCTGCTAACCGCGCTGACCTCCGCAAGGGCACAGGTGATCCTGGTATCGAATGAAACAGGATTTGGCGTCATGCCGGATAATGCGCTGGCGCGGCAATTTTGCGATCATGCCGGCGTTCTGCATCAGCGGGTGGCGGCAGCGGCCGACCGCGTAGTATGGATAGCGGCAGGCATTCCGACCGTCATCAAAGGATAACCATGGACGAACAAGAAAAAAACCGCCGCCACAAGGAGAAGATGGTCAAGCGCAAGGCGTTCCAGGACAAGCTGGTGCGCGAAGCCGACAAAACCAAGCCCCTGCTGATGGTTTATACCGGCACCGGCAAAGGCAAATCGACGGCGGCGTTCGGCACAGTATTGCGCTCGCTTGGGCATGGATACAAGGTGGGTATCGTGCAGTTCATCAAGGGCGGCTGGTCCACAGGAGAGCAGAAAGCGCTGGAGCGCTTCGACGATCTTGTTACCTATATCGTTGCCGGCGAAGGCTTTACCTGGGAGACGCAGGACCGCGCCCGCGACATGCAGGCGGCACGCGCGGCATGGGACAAGGCGCTCGCGCTGCTGGCCGACGATTCTTATCACCTCGTTGTGCTGGACGAGCTGAACATCGTGCTGCGCTACGATTACCTGCCGGTGGAGGAAATCGTAGCAGTACTGAAAAAACGCACGCAACATGTCATCGTCACCGGGCGCAACGCCCCGCCAGCGCTGGCCGATGCTGCCGACCTGGTGACGGAGATGACCCTCGTCAAGCATCCATTCCGCGAGCAGGGCATCAAGGCGCAGAAGGGGATTGAATACTGATGATCACCCGCAGCCTGATGTTTCAGGGCACTGGCTCCGATGTCGGAAAATCACTGGTCATGGCCGGGCTCTGCCGCCTGATGACGCGGCGCGGATTGCGTGTGATGCCGTTCAAGGCGCAAAATATGTCGAATAACGCGGCGGTCGCCGCCGATGGCGGAGAAATCGGCCGGGCGCAATGGCTGCAGGCTGTGGCGGCAGGCGCTGAGCCTTCCGTGCATATGAACCCCGTGCTGCTCAAGCCGCAATCGGACCGCATGAGCCAGGTCATCGTACGTGGCAAAGTCGCTGCTACGCTCAGCGCTTCGGAATACCAATCTTATCGCGTTTCGCTGCTGCCCGTTGCGCTTGAAAGCTATCGCCGACTGGCCGAACAGGCGGATATCGTGCTAGTGGAGGGTGCCGGCAGCGCCGCTGAAATCAACCTGCGGCGTCATGACATCGCCAATATGGGATTCGCCCGGGCGGCGCAGTGCCCAGTCATTCTGATCGGCGATATCGACCGGGGCGGCGTCATCGCCAGCCTGGTGGGAACCCATGCCGTGCTGCCGGAGGCAGACCAGCGAATGATCCAGGGGTTCCTTATCAATAAATTCCGCGGCGATGCGCAGCTATTCGTGGACGGTACAGCCGCAATCGAAACACGCACCGGCTGGCCGGCTCTGGGACTTATTCCGCATCACGCGCCGCTCATGCAGCTGCCGCAGGAGGATTCGCTGGCACTGGCACGGCAGGAACAGCGCGACGCGCCGGTGCATGTCGCCGTGCTTGCCTATCCGCATATCGCCAATTTCGACGATTTCGACCCGCTGGCCAGCGAGCCGGGGGTGCGCCTCACCTGGTGCCGAGAAGGCGACGCGCTGCCCGCCGACGCAAGGCTAGTTATCCTTCCCGGGAGCAAATGTACCATGGAAAGCCTGGCATTCCTCAAGGCACAGGGATGGGACATCGACCTGCGGGCGCATCACCGTCGCGGCGGACATATACTGGGAATATGCGGCGGCTTCCAGATGCTGGGAAAGAGCCTGTCCGATCCACACGGCCTCGAAGGAAACGCAGGCCGTGCGGAAGGATTGGGGCTGCTCGATATCGCCACCACTTTCTCTGCAAAAAAGACCGTGGCACACTGGCAGGGAGAGATGGATACGGGCGCACCGGTGACAGGATATGAAATCCATCTCGGCGTCAGCGAGGGCGAAGCGATGTCGCGCCCGCTGTTCCAGGACAGAGCGCCTGAAGGAGCGCGCTCGGAGGACGATCGCATCTGGGGCACGTATGTGCATGGGATCTTTGCCAACGACCATTTCCGGCAGCATGTGCTCGCGCGGCTGGGCGCAGCGCCATCTTCCTATCGCTATACCCAGCACCTGTGGCAAATTCTCGATGGCTGGGCGGATGTGCTTGAACAGTCAGTATCTATTGACCGGCTGCTGTCCATAGCAGCGCCAGTGCCAGAAGAGGCATAAAGCAGGCGATAAGATAAAGCCGCAGGGCGCGCTGCAGATGCGCCGGCGTGGCATTGCCTGTGCCCTCACCAATAAGAGGCGCAGCGATTTCCACTCCCTCATAGTACCGTGTACCACCGAACTGAAGCCGGAGCGCGCCGGCCATGGCTGCCTCCGGCCAGCCGGCATTGGGCGAGGCATGATTGCGGGCGTCGCGTCGCATCACTCTCCAGGCGTCCGGCGAACGCGATGCGATAACCAGCAACAGGCCGCTCAGCCGGGCAGGAATAAAATTCGCCGCATCGTCCAGCCGCGCCGCCGCCCAGCCGAATTGCCGGTAACGCGCATTCTTATGACCGATCATGCTGTCGGCGGTATTGATGGCTTTATAGCAGGCAATGCCCGGCAGGCCCAAAAGCAGCCCCCAGAAGAGTGGGGCTATGACGCCGTCGCTGAAGCTCTCCGCCAGGCTTTCGATAGCCGCGCGGCAGACGCCCGCCTTATCCAACGCTTCCGTATCGCGGCCAACGATACGGCTGAGCTTGCGACGGCCATCTTCCAGATCGCCCTGCTTAAGCGCATCGTATACGTCATGCACATGCGTATACAGGCTGCGCTGCGCCATGAGCGCGGCCATGGCAAAGGTTTCCAGAAGTATTCCGCCATGCCGGAGGATGAGGCTTGCTGCCGTCACCAGCGCCAGCAGTAGTGCCATGGCGCAAATACCAGCCGGTCGGCGGGAAAACGACGGCCGGTTGAAGTACCGCTCGAAAAAGGCTATGCCTGTTCCCATCCATACCACCGGATGCTTGATAACCCGATAAAGCCATTCCGGATAACCGAAGGCAGCCTCCAGCAGGCAGGCGGAAAAAACCATGGCAAAGCGTTCCATCATGCATGCCGAGATTAATGCAGATATGCTGCCGGAGCAACATGGCGGCAATCTGTCAGGGCTGACGCAGCGCTATCCGGATGCGCCACGTCCGCTGATCGATCTTTCCACCGGCATCAATCCCTACCCCTACCCGCTGTCGCTGAAGGAAGAATGGACGCACCAGCTACCAGATGTCATTGCTATGGCGGAAGCGCAGCGGGCGGCAGCGCAATATTACAACGTCAATGAAATCGTGCTGGCTCCGGGTATGCAGCCGCTGATCTTCGCGCTGGCATGCCTGCGGCTAAAAGAGCATGGCAGGTCGCGCATTGTCATCGTCTCCCCCACGTATGCGGAGCATGCGCGGGTATGGGAGGACGCCGGACATGAGATTATTCCCGCAACGATAGAAGCTGTGGAAGGCGACGTGGTAATTCTTGCCAACCCCAACAATCCGGACGGCAGGCAGGTACAACCGCAGCGGCTGCTAGCCATGGCGGAGAGCCTTGCTGCGCGAAACGGTTGGCTAATTATAGATGAATCCTTCACCGATCTTCTGCCGCAGCTCAGCATGGCTGCTTATGTGACAAAGCGGCCGAATATCGCCGTGCTGCGCTCCTGCGGAAAATTCTTCGGCGTGGCAGGGCTGCGCATCAGCGGCGCCGCCGCGCCTGCTGAATGGATGCCATGGCTGCGCATCGCGCTCGGCCCCTGGCCCATTTCCACCATTGCCTGCCATATCCTGCCGCAGATGCTGAAAGATACGGCGTGGATAGACAGCACACGCCGCAAACTGGCGGAAGAGTCGGCGGCCTGGCGGAATATCCTAGCGCAATATTTCACCGTGATTGGCCACACGCCGCTGTTTACGCTGATAGAAACGCCGGAAGCGGAGCGTTGGCATGATTATCTTGCTTCACGCGGCATCCTGATACGCCGGTTCGCCACGCAGCCAAACTGGCTCCGCTTCGGGCTGCCGATGCAATCGCGGATCGAACGTCTGCGCACGGCCTTATGCAGGTAACCTGGATACGCCACGCACCGCTCAGACATGTTCCCGGCTGCTATATCGGGCATACGGACGTCGATGCCGTCCTGCCGGAGGCAAAAGCGCCCGATTTTCTATCTGAAGCGCTGTG
>JAGWLJ010000309.1 GCA_028873275.1 Pseudomonadota bacterium | reverse complement strand
ATCGACGCGCGCCAGCAAATCCTCGCGCACGGGGAAATAGCCATTCCCGGCATTCTTTGGCGAGCACACAATCTCGACGTTTTCCGGCAATGGCCGCGCCAGCGTGCCATTAGTCTCGATCTGCACTTTGAACCCCTCCGTCAGCAATGCCTCGCACAGGGGCACGATATTCTGACGCAGGGGCTCGCCACCGGTGATGACCACGAGGCGGCGCGCGCCTTCTGCCAGCCGCTTCACCTCTCCGATGATCTCATTAACGGCCAGAGTCGCAAACCCCTCAAAATCCGTATCGCAAAAAGCGCAGGCGAGATTGCAGCCGCCCAGCCGCACAAACACCGCCGGATGGCCGGCATATGGCCCCTCGCCCTGCAATGTCGGGAAAATGCGCTTGACCGCCAGCGATTGGCCCTCGTCCTGCACGGGCGGCCGTATGGGATTGTTTCCCCTCATCAAAATCTCCTTGAATTGCAAAGAATATCACGCAATGATGCGGAATGCCTAGAAAAACTTGAGGTCACAATTTGTGACCTCAAAGATGCAAGCTGCTCTTATGCCAAAGAAAAAATCTGTTTCCACCGTCCTGCCGCCGGAGTATTTGGCCCGCAATATCTACCTTATCCGCGGCCAGAAAGTCATGCTGGATACGGATTTGGCGGCGTTATATGGCGTGCCCACGAAACAACTGAATCTTGCTGTGCGTCGCAATCATCATCGCTTCCCTGAAGACTTTATGTTTAAACTTACTTCTCAGGAAGTTAGAAACTTGAGGTTTCAAATTGAAACCTCAAGTTGGGGTGGGTCCAGATATGTTCCTCATGCCTTTACTGAGCACGGCGTCGCTATGCTTTCCTCGGTCTTACGCAGCGAGCGCGCCGTGCAGATGAATATCCTGATCATCCGCGCTTTCGTGCAACTGCGCGAGCTGGTGGCGTCGAACAAAGATTTGGCGGCGCGCTTGGAGAAGCTCGAAAACCGGCAGGAACAGCACGGTTCGCTGATCGCCATCCTGGCGCAGGAAATCGACGCCTTGAAAGCGCCGCAATCATTGCCTCGCAAACGGCGCATCGGATATATATGAAAAAATCATCGGACTGGAAACTGGCCACTCACCTGGTGCGCGGCGGCAGGCTGACCAGCGAATTCGGCGAAACCTCGGAGGCGCTGTTCCTCAATTCCGCCTATAGTTATGAAACGGCCGAAGATGCCGAAGCCCTGTTCGCCGGCACGCGCGAAGGCTTCAAATACGGCCGGTATTCGCATCCCAACCTGCAGATGCTGGAGGAGCGCCTGGCGCTGATGGAAGGCGCCGAGAGTTGCATCGCCGCTGCGTCCGGCATGGCGGCGGTGTTCGCGGCGCTGATGTGCCAACTCAGGACGGGCGACCATGTAGCGGCGGGCAAGGTGCTGTTTTCCTCCTGCCATTACATCATCACGCAAATCCTGCCGCGCTTCGGCATCACCTACACGCTGGTCGAGGCCGACGATATGGAGGGCTGGCGCAAGGCCATCACACCGAAAACGCGCTGCCTGTTTTTGGAAACGCCCGCCAACCCGACGCTGGAAGTCACCGACATCGCGGCGCTGGCGAAACTCTGCAAAAAAACCGGCACCTGCCTGATAGTCGATAACGTGTTCGCGCTGCTGGCCCAGAAGCCGCTGGAACTGGGGGCGGATCTGGTGGTCTATTCCACCACCAAGCATATCGACGGCCAGGGCCGTACGCTGGGTGGGGCGATTCTCGGCAGGCGCAAATTCCTCGATGAAATAGTGATGC
>JAGWLJ010000045.1 GCA_028873275.1 Pseudomonadota bacterium | reverse complement strand
TGGTGGTGATCAGCCATTCGCTGACCATGGGAGCGGTGCCGCCGAACAGCGCCGCGCAGATATTGTAGGACAGCGCCATGGCGGTATAGCGCAGGCGGGTGGGGAAGATCTCAACCAGCAGTGCCGGTACCGGCCCGATATAAAAGCCGACGATAACGGCGAACAGCGCCTGCGCCGCAAGAACGGAGAGGAATCCCGGCGCCATCATCAGGGTAAAGACCGGCCAGGTGAAAAAGAGGAAGGCCAGTGCCGTGACGGCCAGGACGACGCGGCGGCCGTAGCGGTCGGACAGCCAGGCGGAAAGCGGGGAAATGAACAGCAGTATCGCCATATTGATGCTGTTGAGGATCAGCGCCTCTTCCTTGCTGCGGCCCAGCGTATGCTCGCTGAAGGTGATGAAATAGGCCGAGAGCAGGTAGAACGGCATGGTGACGGTAATATAGATGCCGATGGCCTGCAGCACGTGTTTCATTTCATGCGCCAGCACGTCGCGCACCGGCGTGGCGGAGAGTTCGCCGTTCTGCCGGGCAGCTTCGTAAGTCGGGCTTTCCTCGCAATGCTCGCGGATGTAAAGCCCGATCAGCCCGATGGGAATGCCGAGCACGAAGGGGATACGCCAGCCCCAATCGGCGAACTGCGCATCGGAAAGCGGCGCCTTGACAAGGGCAGCCACCACCGAGCCCAGCAGGAAGCCGATCACCAGGCTTATCACCGAGGCGCTTCCCATGATCCCGCGCCGAAGCGGCGGCGCATGCTCGACCAGGAAGGTCATCGACCCGGAAAAGGCGCCGCCCAGCGACAGGCCCTGCAGCACGCGCAGCAGCACCAGCAAAGCCGGAGCCCACAGGCCGATGCAGCTATAGGTGGGCAGCAGGCCGATGCAGCCGGTGGGGATGGCCATCATGAAGATGGACATGGCCAGCGCCGTGCGCCGCCCCAGCTTATCGCCCATGACGCCGAACATGATGCCGCCGAAGGGGCGGGCGATGAAGCCGACGGCGAAAATACCGAGCGTCGCCAGCAGGTGCGCCGCCTCGTTGCCGGCGGGAAAGAACAGCTTGCTGAAGATCAGCGTAGTATAGGCATAGAGGGCATAATCATACCATTCGAGGCCGTTGCCCAGCATCGCCGAGAAAATAATTTTTCGCATGTTCCCGCGCCGGTGAATTATTTTTTTATCATTAGAAGCGTCGCTTTTAGCCGTTTCCTGATAAATTGGCAATGAGGGAGATATGCTGCGCTGCGTCATGTTTATCCTTCCCGATCCGGCACATTATTCCCAGTGAGGGGTGTGGAGAGCGGGGGAAGTCACACAATGTCACAGCATCGGAGCGGAAGTTTTTGAAGGCCGGATTGATTTAAAAGGATAATCCGCTCTGTAATGATTCCTTCCGTAACAAAAAGCCTTCCGAAACGCATCCGAACGCGACGAAACGGCGTTGAAACGCAACGAAATTGCATCGAAACGTAGCGAAACGCGTCCCAACGGGCAGGAAAATGCGCTTTATGCGCCCGGCTGGTCGCCGAGCCACACTTTTTCGCCTTTTTTGCGCTCCGAATCCGATTTGAGCTGGCCGCAGGCGGCAAAAATATCGCGGCCGCGCGGCGTTCTTACCGGGGAGGAATATCCAGCATCGTTGACAATACGGGCAAAAGCGGCAATTCGCTCGTCGGTCGAGGTTTCATACGGCGCACCGGGCCAGGGATTCCACGGGATCAGGTTGACCTTGGCGTGGATGTTCCTCAGCAGCCGCACTAATTCGTGAGCGTCGGCGTCGGAGTCGTTGACGCCCTTCAGCATGACGTATTCGAAGGTGATGCGCCGGGCGTTATTGGCGGCTGGATAAGTACGGCACGCTTCGAGCAGTTCAGCGATGGGATATTTCTTGTTAAGAGGCACCAAAACGTCGCGAAGCTCGTCGCGCACGGCATGAAGGCTGATGGCGAGATTGACGCCCAGCTCCTCTCCGACGCGCCTGATCATCGGCACGACGCCGGAGGTGGAAAGCGTGATCTTGCGCTTGGAGATAGCGATGCCTTCCATGTCCATAATGATCCTGAGCGCGCGCGCTACGTTGTCATAATTGAACAGCGGCTCGCCCATGCCCATCAGCACGATATTGGTGAACAGGCAGTCCTCGCGCGGCCTGCTCCATTCTTCCAGCCCGTCGCGGGCGATCATCACCTGCCCGATGATTTCCCCGGCGGAGAGGTTGCGCACCAGCTTCTGCGTGCCGGTGTGGCAGAAGGAGCAGGTCAAGGTGCAGCCCACCTGCGACGATACGCACAGCGCGCCGCGATCTTCTTCCGGGATAAAGACGGTTTCGGCCTTGTTGCCATCCTCGAATTCCAGCAGCCATTTTCGCGTGTTATCAAAGGAGGTGAGCTGCCGCGCAATGCCCGGCCGGCCGACGGTGAAATGCTCCGCCAGCAGAGACTGCTGCTTTTTGGCGATGGTGGTCATCTGCGCGAAGTCGGTGACGCCCCTGTGGTAGATCCAGTGCCAGATCTGCTTGGCGCGGAAGGCCTCGAAACCGTGTTCCTTTAGCTTCTCCGCCAGCTCTTCGCGGGTCAGGCCGACGATGTGCGTTTTTTCTGTCATAACATTATTTTATACCCGCCCTCCACGGCGGCGATGGGGTCTTCCCCCGAAAGCTCGCGGAACTTGCCGCGCAGCCGGTAAATATGCGTCTCCAGCGTATGCGTGTCGAGCGCCGCTTCGAACCCCCATACCGCCTTCAGAAGCTGCTCCCTGCCGGCGCCCTTGCCGCCCGCCTCGATAAGGCATTGCAGAAGCTGCGTTTCCTTGTCGGTCAGGTCAGCGCTTTTGCCGTCACGCGTCAATCGTTTCGCGCGTGGCTGCAATTGCCAGCCGGCCAGGCTCAATGTCTCGCCGGAGGCCTGTTTTTGCAGGATAGCGGCCGCTTCGTCAAGCAGATCCTGCAGCCGGAAAGGCCTGGTTTTTGGGGCAAGCAGCGGGCAATCGGCGATATCCTGCGGCTCGCCGGCTATGACCAGAGCGGCTTTGGGCAGAAAATCCTTGGCTTTTTCCAGATTTTCTGCCACTTGGCAGGGGAGGGACAGCACCCGCGCCGCCTGCTCGGCCAGCGGCTGCGCGAAATCCTTATCCGGGCTGAGTATGACGATCATGGACAACAAGCTAGCATTATCGGCGACTGCCGTCGAGCGCGCCATCGACGAATTCAGGCGCCAGCGCGGTATCACGATTGGCGAAATAGCCTATTATCCGGCGGAATTCATAGGCGAAAATCCTGGTCTGCGCCCGTCCTTCCTGCTGGTGAGCGCTCCCCGCGCCGAGGCACTCGGCTTGCCGCCGCAGCCAGCACGCATCGACGTGGCGGGCATGACGGCTGCCGAAATAACCAAGCTGGCTAACCCGCTGGCGCGGCAGACTCTTTCCGCCATTAAGACCGCACCAGCCAGCGAAGCAGACAGCCTTGCGCTGGCGCTGGCCAAATATGCTTCGCTGCTGCCGGCCCTGGTCGTTACCGGAAAACAGGATTGGCTGACAGTGAAGGCGACTGATATCAAGCATTATATCGCCGCGCCGCTGACCGGCGTCACCGAAACGGCGCAGGCAAGGCTGCCGCTTGAAGGCATGGAGGATGTCCGCATCATCAGCTTCCGCTCACGGCACGGTGCTTCCGTGCACCTGGCGCTGGTGATGGGCCGACCCGGCGATGCGCCACTGGTGCGCATCCATTCCTCCTGCGTTACCGGCGATATACTGGGCAGCCTGCGCTGCGACTGCGGCGATCAGCTGAAGCTCGCCATGGACGCTATCCGCAGAGAAGGCGGCGGCGTGCTGGTCTACCTGCATCAGGAAGGCCGCGGTATCGGCATCACCAACAAGCTGCGCGCCTACGCGCTGCAGGAACGCGGCATGGATACCTACGAGGCCAATCGCCAGCTCGGTTTCGAGGAGGATGAGCGCGATTTTTCTATCGCTGCCGCTATCCTGAAAAAACTCGGCATCCGGCGCATCCGCATGCTGACCAATAATCCGCATAAGCTGGAAGCGCTGAAAGCGGCGGGCGTCGAGGTGGCGGAGCGGGTGCCGTTGGTGGCGCCTTCCGGCAAGCATAACCACGGCTATCTCGACGCCAAAGGCAAAAAAGCCGGACATTTATTTTAAAACAATTGGCTTAAAACTTCACAAAATCTTCACACCGCAACATGTCCTATTCCCCTAAAATAAGCCTTATGTGGCCCTTGGACTGGATTTTCGGAAGCAAAAAGGCGGAGCCTGCGTCGGCATTCCCCATGCTTGCGGAGGACGACCGCCAGCCTGTCATCGGCATCAGCGGGGCGAACACCAGTTCTAAATCCGTGGCAGCCATGGTGTCGCAGATTCGTTCGGCGGGCGCTATCCCGGTTTTCCTCGGTAATCATGCGCCGCGCATCAAGGATGGGCTTGAGCAGGCAGTCAAAGCGGACATGGCGCGCCTCGACGCGCTGGTGGTGATGGGTAATGACGGTGACATCGATCCGGCCAAATACGGCAAGCCCAGGCACGAAAAAACCAATATTGAAACCGATGCGGCGCGGGCGGCGTATGAAGAAGCGGCGCTCGGCGCTGCGCTGGAGGCCGGCATGCCGGTGCTGGGCGTGTGCGGCGGCATGCAGCGCCTCAACGTCTTAGGCAGCGGCACGCTGCATCAGCATGTCCCCGATATTGTGGGCGACAACCACCATGCCCAGGGCGCCAAAGACCAGGGCGAGATCGCGCCGTTTGTGCCGGTACAGTTCGTGCATGTCGAGGAGGGAACAAAGCTGGCGGCGCTGGCCGGCCCGATTCCCGGCCTCTATACGCCGCAGAATCAGAAGCTGCCGCCAGGCTGGGTGCCGGAGAACAGCTTCCATCACCAGGCGGTGGATGAGGTGCGCCGGGATTTCCGTGTGGCCGCCATGTCCGATGACGGCATCATCGAAGCCATCGAGCCTAAACCAGATAGCAAGTATGGAAGGCAGTTCGTGCTGGGCGTGCAGTGGCACCCAGAGTTCGGGGCCAGCATGCTCGGACCGAAAATCGCTTCCGGGCTGGTGCAGGCGGCGCGGGAATATTCGATCGACCGCCAGAAAATGGGTGCAAATCCCGTTGATCCGGCAATGGCTATCGAAGGGGAAAACGTGGCCCGCCTGATGGCGGCGCGCCAGCAGCGCCTTGAGGCCGTGGCGCGGCGCTAATCCGCCTTGTCCTTCTCCAGTATCTTCATCAGGCCGGAATGTTCGCCGCCGGAGGATTTGGCGCAGACGTCCTTTTTCCAGACACCGCTGTCGGCATCGAGATTGACCTCCTGCCATTTGGGATGGCCCTTTTCCTTGAGCGCCGGCAGGTTGGCGCGGATGGCGTCGGCGAGCGCGGCCAGCCGGTCGCAGCGGCGCTTGCTGTGCCCTTGCGAGAAATCATGCGAGATCAGCACGGCCTGCACGGCAATGGTGGGTACCGTCTCGTCAACGAAATTGTAATCGGCGTGGGAAATCTGTGCCGGCTTGTATTCCTCCAGCATGCGTGGGTTGTCGAGCGGCAGGAAATGCACCTGCTCCAGCATGGTGGCGTATTTACGGTTCTCCGGCAGCGTTAGGTCTTCGAGGTTCTTGAACAGCCGCACCGGCTTGCCGCCCACGAAGACGACGGCGTCCAGCTCGCCCTTGAGCACGGCTACAACCCCCTGCGCCGGCGACATCTTCACGCTCTCGGCGGGGGTAATGTTCATCATCGAGAACAGGTTGATGGCGGTCAGCATGTTGCCGCTTCCCTCCTCGCCGATGGCCACCTTGCGTCCCTGCAGCCCGGCGAAGGATTTGATGCTCTTCCTCGCCAGCACGTGCACTTCCTCATTATAGAAAGGAAAAACCAGGCGCAGATTGCTGGCCATGCGCTCCGATTCCTTGCTTTTGGAACGGCTCAGGAAGCCCAATACGTCCGATTGCACGATGCCCAGCGCCGCGTTCTCCGAGCCGTTGAGGCGCTTGATGTTGTCGATGGAACCTTCCGATGCCTTGACGTCGATGCGGATGCCAGCCTTTGCGGCCGCCTGAGCGATGTCCTTGCCGAAAGCGTAATAGGTGCCGGTCTTGGGCCCGGTGACCAGCACCAGCGGCTCATCGGCCCGCGCGGCCGGAAGAATAGTCAGCAGGCAGACCAGCCACAGGGTCGGGCCGCCAAACAAGCGACGCATACGCATTCCCATCATTAGTAAGTATTAATATTTACTTATGATGGAAAGTAGTTCGTGGCCGGCGTGGTTGTCAATATCCGATAACGGCTTGATTTCCGTTATCTGCTCGCTCTCCGTGGGGATTTTGGCCAGCTGCCCGACGATGAACTCCGATTTTCCCTTGAGCATGATGGTCTTCTGCTGGCGCGCCAGTGGGGTTGCGACTGGAGCCGATTGCGCCGCGGCGACGCTGACCGTCGCTTCGGGCATGCGCCCGGCCTGCATGGATTCCGCCGCCGAGAAATCGGAAACCTCCTTCTGCGCCAGCAGCGACAGGCCGGAAAACAGCGCCACTACGGCCAGCCAGCCCAAAAGGCGCTTTGTGGAGAAACGGGAGGAGCGGACAGGCAGCCGGTGGATCTTAGGCCGGGAACAGGGCGATGCTGCGACGATACTGCTCATGCTTCCCCGATTATAGTGATGGCGCGGCCATCCTCAACCCATATGTAGTGGTGTTGCGGTTTTTCGCGGCGGCGTTGCCAAAATGCATCCATCATGGTCCAAGCCCTATTGCTTTTATCCACGGATGCCGCGATAAATGCGGGCATGGACGCAAGCGGCACTCTCTCCTGGCTTCTCGACAAGGCGCGCCTGGCGGGCGCGGACGCCGCCGATGTCGCCATGATCGAAACGACGAGCGTCAACGCCTCGCGGCGCATGGGAAAGCCGGAGGGGCTGGAACGCTCGGAGAATTATGCCGTCGGGTTGCGTGCTTTCCTGGGTGACCGGCAGGCCATGGTTTCTTCCAACGATGTTTCAAAAGATACGCTGGCCGAGTTGGCCAGCCGCGCCGTGGCCATGGCGAAAGCCGCGCCGCCGGATCCCGATTCGGTGTTGGCCCCGGAAGAGCTTTATTGCCAGACCCCGCCGCAGCTGGATTTATGCGATGCGGACGAGCCGGAAATCGGTTGGCTGGAGGAAGAATGCCGCAAAGCCGAGGATGCGGCGCTGGCGATCGAAGGCATCACCAACTCGGAAGGCGCCGATGCAGGCTATAGCAGAAGCCGGGTTTATCTCGCCATTGCCGACCGCAAGGGCATGCGCTTCGAGCACGGTTACGACAGCAGTTATTTTTCCGTCTCCGTTTCGGTGCTGGCGGGCAGCGGCACCGGCATGGAGCGCGATTACGATTTCACCAGCGCCCGTCACCGCAAATCCCTTGCCGATGCCACCGGCATCGGCATCAGCGCGGCAAAAAAAGCGCTGAAGCGGCTTAATCCGCGCAAGGTCTCCACCTGCCAGGTGCCGGTGGTGTTCGACCCGCGCCTCAGCCGCGGATTGCTTTCCGTATTGGCCGGGGCCATCTCCGGAGCGGCCATCGCCCGCGGCTCGAGCTTCTTGAAAAACGATCTCGGCAAAAAGATTTTTGCGGATTCGATTCGTATCATTGATGATCCGCATATCAGGGCCGGGTTCGGCTCGCGGCCTTTTGACGGCGAGGGCGTGAGAAACGGCAAGCGGGCGATTGTGGAAAAAGGAATCCTTGCCACCTGGCTGCTCGACATGCGCACCGCCCATAAGCTCGGGATGACCACCACCGGTCACGCCCATCGCGGCATCGGCTCGCCGCCCAGCCCGTCCTCGACCAATCTCTATATGGAAAAAGGAACGCTTTCGCCGCAGGAGCTGATGCGCGATATCAAATCGGGGCTGTATGTCACTGAAACTTCCGGCATGGGCATCAACACCATCACCGGCGATTACAGCCAGGGCGCGGCGGGGTTCTGGATTGAAAACGGAGAACTGGCCTACCCGGTGTCGGAGATCACCATCGCCGGACATCTGTGCGATATGTTCGCGCAGGCAACGCCGGCCAGCGATCTCGAATTCCGCTATGCCACCAACGCGCCAACGCTGAGGGTGGAATCCATGACGGTGGCGGGGGTATAACGATTTGAATCGCGATGACCATAAAGCCCTGCCGCTGATCAAGCGACTGATCCGCGATTACGTCTGGCGGCAACGCACGCGGCTGGCGCTGGCCCTGCTGTGCATGGTCGTCGTCGCCGGCGCCACGGCCGCCAATGCCTGGATCATGCAGCCGGTGCTCGACGACATCTTCATCCGCCATAACCAGCGCATGCTGCATGTGCTGCCGTTTGCCATTCTCATCATCGCGCTGGTCAGCGGCGCGGCCAATTACGGACAGATCGTGCTGATGCGCTATGTTGGCCAGCGCATCGTCACCACCATGCAGATCGATCTTTTCCGGCATTTGCTGGGCAGCGACCTGACGCTTTTTAATAACGAATCCTCCGGCCAGCTGATTTCGCGCTTCACCAACGACATCCGGCTGATCCACGGCGCAGTCTCCAATTTGCTGGTGGCGTCGGCCAAGCAGGCGCTGACGCTGATCTTCCTGCTCGGCGTCATGCTGCATCAGAACTGGCAGCTGACACTGCTGTCCTTTGCCGTC
>JAGWLJ010000308.1 GCA_028873275.1 Pseudomonadota bacterium | reverse complement strand
CAACCGATTGATATAAAGACAAAATTATGGTGATTGCGCTTCTTTTCCCACTGCTGAACAGAGTAGAAATAAGGCAAATTTTATTTTTTTCAATGGGTTTCTTGGGGATGTGGAGAAATGGCGATCCTCGCTCTTCCTATTGACTTACGCCGCATCCGGCTCGACGGGCGCGAAATTATGCGCCTGCATTTTCTTGATCTCCTCGATGCGGGCGATTTTCCGGTGATAGCTGGCTTCGTCCTGCAGCGCCTGCGGCAGGCTTTCCTCCAGCTCGCGGCATTCCATGATGAGATGGGCGCGGATATAGGCCTTGTGGGTTTCCGTCCACAGCGCGGCGGCGTCCTGCTCGCTGAGCGCCTCGCGGTAGGGCAGCTTGATATCGATATCGCTCACCGCCGCCAGCGCTTCGGGGAACTGGGCCGAGAAATGGGCTGCAAACGCGTCTTCCGAAACCTGCTCCAGCGACGTCAGCAGCGCCTGGCGCAGCGCATCGAGCCGCTGGTCGCGGATATCGAGCTGGGCTACCACCTCGTCGCGGTGCTCCTTATATAACAGCGCCGGGAAGCGCAGCAGCAGGGTGAGCAGGCGGCCGGCCAGCTTCTCGGCCGCCGCCATGGGGTCCTGCGCCGCCATCTGCTCGACATGCGACGAGCGTTCCGGGCCGGCGGCACGGCCGGCGCCGGCTTTCTCCCACAGCAGGCGGCGGAAATAGGAAGCGTAATGGCTTTTCACCGTCGGGTCTGCGATGGTGTCGGCCAGTTTCTTCAGCGTGCCCTCCAGCGCGGCGCGACCCTCCGGCAGGTCGAGCGTAAAGCCGGGCGATAGCGCTTCCCACAGCACCTGCGACAGCCGGTGCGCCGTCATCAGGATTTTCTCGAAGGCGGCCTTGCCGTGCTTCTGCACGTAGGTATCGGGGTCTTCGCCCTTGGGCAGGATGGCGAAGCGCAGCGAGAATCCGGGCTTGAGCAGCGGCAGGGCGGTTTCGGCGGCGCGCATCATGGCGCGCAGTCCGGCGGCGTCGCCGTCGAGGCAGAGCACCGGCTCCTTGCTAAGCTGCCACAGCAGGCGCAGATGCTCCGGCGTGACGGCGGTGCCAAGCGTGGCGACGGCATACTGGATGCCGGACTGGAAGCTGGAGACGACGTCCATATAGCCTTCCATCACCACCGCCATGTTACCGTCGCGCGCCGGTTTTTTGGCGAGGTCGAGGTTGAACAGCACCTCGCCTTTTTTGAACACCGGCGTTTCCGGCGAGTTCAGGTATTTAGGCAGGTTCTTGTTGGCGGTATTGACGATCAGCCGGCCGCCGAAGGCGATCACCTTGCCGGAAGGATTGCGGATAGGGAAGATGACGCGACCGCGGAAGCGGTCATAGGGGCCGCCCTGCTCGGGCAGGATGATCAGCCCCGCCTCGGCCTGGAGCGCCTGCGGGAAGCCTTCCTTCAGCAGGTGCTGGTGCAGGGCGGTGCGTTCGTCCGGCGCGTAGCCGACGCGGAACTGGCGCAGCGTATCGGCTTTAAGCCCCCGTTTTTCCACATAGTCGCGCGCGCTGGCGCCGGAGGAGGAGGCCAGCTGCCGCTCGAACCATTTACAGGCGGCTTCCAGCACGTCGGACAGCGTTTTCTCCGCCTCGATGCGGCGGCTTTCCTGCGCGTCGGGTTGCGGCAGGGGAATGCCCGCCTCGCGTGCCAGCTTCTCGATGGTTTCCGGGTAGCTCAGCTTCTCGTAGCGGCGGATGAACTCGATGGCGTCGCCATGCGCGCCGCAGCCGAAGCAGTGGAAGAAATTTTTCT
>JAGWLJ010000307.1 GCA_028873275.1 Pseudomonadota bacterium | reverse complement strand
GGGTGTCACGCATGAAAAAGACGCTCCATCATCCCGCTGTCCGAAGCGGCGGGCAACAGGCACTGGTTTACGTAAGGCTTCATGAAACCATAGCCAAACCGGCCGGGCAATTCATGCAGCAGGCTTATCCTTTGCGCCAGCACCGGATCGGCCCCCGATTCCTCCTCCCACCGCCGGAAATATTTATCGTTGGTGTCACTTGCCACCGGTTCGGCAGGGGTAACGGGTTTTACGCCGATAAACCGGCAGAGCTCATCCAGCACGCTGCGGGGATTTTGCACGAAATCCTCATAGCGCAGCATCCGCCACTGCCTGATAAACGGCAAATCCTGGAGCATGATCCGGTGCCCGGCGGCCCAATGCTCCACCAACTCTCGGATGCCGATTTTCGACCATTTTTGCGTCGCGTAGCCGACTGCCAGCGGATGGCGGACGATGATGACGAACCGGCTTCCCGGAAACATCGCCTGCAGGAAACGCATCCGGATCAGGTTCGGCGGCGATTTCTCAACACGCACTTTCTTATCCGCATCCCAGTAGCGTTCCCACTCGCTGAGGAGCTTCGCGCGGTTTTCCGGCGACACCAGCGGCGAGGTTTCATCGAGGCGGGCGCCCTCGGCGAAACAAAAGCTGCCCGGCCCGCCGAAACGGCTGGCGGGCGGGAATACGGTCTGCAGATGCTGCCCTTCGTCTTCGGGCGCGCCGGTGCCGGCGAAGCCGCTGATGGCGGGGTGTCCGCGCAATGCGCGATGCAACAGGGACGTGCCGCTACGGTGCAATCCACAGACAAAGACGTAATGTTTGTCTGTTAAATCCATACGTTATAGTCCAGTTTACATTTCCACACGGCTTGCTACAACAGGATTATGACTTCCCAAGATGAACTTCGCATGTTGCAGCGCATCGCGGTGGCGGTGGAGAAGCTCACGCCCGCGCCGGAGGAGCCGGTCGATATCAAGGGCGCTGACGCCTATATCTGGGATGCGAGCCACAAGGCGCTGCTGTCGGTCGAGGAGACGGCGCATCTGGATTTGAAGCTCCTCATGGGCATCGACCAGGCCAAGGACACGCTGCTGGCCAACACGCGCCAGTTCGCGCAAGGCCATTCGGCCAACAATGCGCTGCTCTGGGGCTCGCGCGGCATGGGCAAAAGCTCGCTGGTCAAGGCCGTGCACGCGGCGGTGAACAGGGAAACGCCGCGCAGCCTTGTCTTGGTGGAAATTCACCGCGAGGACATCCGCACCCTGCCGCAGCTGCTGCACGTGCTTCGCGGCTGGGTGATCCGCCGGTTCATTCTGTTCTGCGACGACCTTTCCTTCGACAGCGAAGACAGCAGCTATAAATCGCTGAAAGGCGTGCTCGAAGGCGGCATCGAGGGACGGCCCGACCACGTGCTGTTTTACGCCACCTCCAACCGCCGCCACCTGATGCCGCGCCAGATGATCGAGAACGAACAGGCCACCGCCATCCAGCCCGGCGAGGCGGTGGAGGAAAAGATTTCGCTGTCCGACCGGTTCGGCCTGTGGCTGGGCTTCCACGCCTGCTCGCAGGAAACGTACCTCGCCATCGTCGAATCCTACGCCGAGCATTACAAGCTGGAGATAAAACTCAACGACCTGCATGTGAGCGCGCTCGAATGGGCGGCGACGCGCGGCTCCCGCTCCGGCAGGGTCGCATGGCAGTTCATTCAGGATTTAGCAGGAAGAATGGGGCGGCGCATCTAGCCGTCATTCCCGCGAAGGCGGGAATCCAGTCTTATTTATAATCACAAAGTTTTTTTATTTTCTTCTCTAAAGGAGGAATTGCTTTGGTCGACG
>JAGWLJ010000044.1 GCA_028873275.1 Pseudomonadota bacterium | reverse complement strand
CGCCGGGCTGGTGGTGTCGCTACGCGTCAAGGAAGGGCAGGAGGTCAAGGCCGGGCAGGAGCTGATGGTCATCGAGGCCATGAAGATGGAAAACGTCATCTATGCCGATCACGACACCCAGGTGACCAAGATCTGCGTGGCTGACCGCGAGAGCGTGGCCGTCGACCAGGTGCTGATGCAGTTTGCGGCGTAAGAGATTGTAAATAAGGCCTCGTTTTGCTATATTCCGGCCTCGCTCACCACTTTGGAGCCCTATGAGACATTTCGTTATTATGGTTGCAGCGGCGCTGGCCGCGATGCAGCTTTCCGCCGCCCAGGCCGCCGAGAAGATCATCACCATCGGCACGGCGGGCGTCACCGGCGTCTATTACCCGGCGGGCGGGGCGATCTGCCGGCTGGTCAACCGCGGGCGCAAGGAGCACGGCATTCGCTGTACGGTGGAATCCACCGGTGGCTCGATTAACAATCTTGAATCCATCCGCAAGGGCGATCTTGATCTCGGCGTCGTGCAGTCCGACCTGCTCTACGACGCCTATCACGGCGACGAAGTGTTCTCCGATGTCGGCGCCGATAACAAGCTGCGCGTCGTTTTCATGCTGCATGCCGAGCCGTTCACCGTCGTCGCCCGCAAGGAGGCGAAGATTAATAATTTCGATGACCTGAAGGGCAAGCGCATCTATCTCGGCCCGCCCGGCTCCGGCCCGCGCGCTACCATGGAAGAGCTGATAGGCCGCAAAGGCTGGAGCAAGAAGAGCTTTACCAGCGTCGACATCAAGGCCAGCGATCAGGCGCAGGCATTGTGCACCGGCAAGATTGACGCCATGATCTACGCCGGCGGCCATCCCAACGGCGCTATCCAGCAGATCACCAGCCTGTGCCCGACCAGGCTGGTCGACGTCAGCGGCCCGGCCATCGACAAGATGGTGGCCGACCATCCGTATTACGCCCATGCGGTGATTCCCGCCGGCATGTATGTCGGTAATCCCAAGGACGTGCATACCTTCGGCGTGCGCGCCGCGCTGGTCGCCTCGGCCGATCTCGACCAGGAAATCGTCTACCAGATCGTGAAGGCGGTGTTCGACAACCTCGATAATTTCAAGACGCTGCACCCCGTTTTCGCCACGCTCGACGAGCGCCACATGGCCGAGGACAGCGGGCTGGCGCCGCTGCATCCGGGCGCTTACCGCTATTTCAAGGAAAAAGGGCTGGCGCAGTAGGATTTCCGGGAGTTTTCGATTGAAAAACCCCGATTCTTTCTTTATCAAAGCATTTTCCTCTTAATTCCTGAAACATAGACGGTTATGACCACATTGAAATCCCTGCTTGGAAAACTCTGGTTCCGCGTATTGCTCGGGCTGTTGCTCGGCATCGCTTTCGGCTTCTATGTTGGCCCGCTGAAGGCGGACAGCTTCCTGTGCATGGACGGCAAGGTGTTCCTCACCGATTACATCAAGCCCATCGGCACGGTGTTCATCAACCTGATCAAGATGGTGGTGGTGCCGCTGATCCTGTTCTCGCTGGTGGCCGGTATCGCCAGCATGACCAGCGCCGAATCCTTCAAGCGCATCGGGCTCAAGGCCGTCGGCGCCTACCTAATGACCGGCGCCTTTGCCGTGTGCATCGGCCTGGCGTTCGCCACGCTGTTTCATCCGGGCCTGGGCGTGGACATGAATACGGTCAAGGCGCATGCCGAGGCCGTCAGCGCGCCTTCCGCGGCGGAATTCAGCATGGTCAAGCTGTTCGTCGGCATGGTGCCGACCAACGCCTTCAACGCCATGGTTGACGATAATATTTTGCAGGTGGTGGTGTTCGCTATTTTCCTGGGCATCACGCTGGTCAAGCTGGGCGACAAGGTGCGCGACCTGACGCGTCTCGTGCAGCAGGCGGCCGAACTGGTGTTCAAGCTGATCGAGACCATCGTCAGCTTCTCGCCCTATGGCGTGTTCGCGCTGACCGCCTGGGCGGTGGGCACGCAGGGCATGGAAATCCTGCTGGCGCTGCTCAAGCTGGTGGGCGTGGTGCTGGGCGCGCTGTTCGTGCAATACCTGCTGTTCGGCCTGATGATCATCGTGTTCGGGCGCATGTCGCCGCTGCCGTTCTACCGCAAGATCGTCGAGGCGCAGCTCTTGGCTTTCTCCACCAGCTCCAGCAAGGCAACGCTCTCCACTGCCATGCGCATCGTCAACGAGCGCATGGGCGTATCCAAGAGCAGCACCTCCTTCGTGCTGCCGCTGGGTACCTCAATCAATATGGACGGCACAGCCATTTACCTGGGCATCTGCGCGTTGTTCTTCGCCCAGATGTATCATATCACCCTCGATGCGCATCATTACCTGGTGCTGGTGCTGACGGCGACGCTGGGCTCGATCGGCGCGGCCGGCATTCCCGGCGGCTCGCTGATCATGATGGGCATGGTGCTGACCTCGGTCGGACTGCCGCTCGAGGGCATCGCGCTGATCGCCGGGGTGGACCGCATCCTCGATATGCTGCGCACCACCGTCAATATCACCGGTGATTCGGTGATCACCATGCTGGTCGATAAATCCGAAGGAACGTTCGACAAGCAGCTTTACCTGGATATGGAGCGCTAAACCCCGAGCGCAGGGTTACACCCTCGGCCCCTGGTTCTTGCTGTTCTGCTTCTGCTCGTCCAGCACGCGCTGCGCCACGGTTTTGTCGTTGGGTGAAATCTTCTCATTGGCTGAAACGCTGGCCACCGGCGCCTTGATGTCCTTGACCTGCTCGCCGATTTTGAACAGAGAGCCGCCAAGCTGCCGGACGGTGGCCAGCACTTCCGGGTTGAGGCCGGGCATGCCCGGCGGCTGGTGAATGCTTTTGGCGTCGCGGGCGAAGCGGCCCTGCTTCAGCACGTAATCGTCGGAAGTGAGGTCGCGCGCTTCCTTCTGCTGCTTCCTGCCGCCCTTGCCGGAACGCTGGCTGCCGCTGCGCCGCTTGCGCTTGCGGCGGTGCGACGCATTGGCCTGCGCCAGCGCCTCGGCGGCGGCCTCCTGCGCCTGTTCCTCGGCCTGCTGCTGTTGCTGCTCCTGCGCCTGCAGATCGCCCACGGCTTTTTCCAGCCCGCCCTCCATGCTCTTGATCAGCCGGCCCACGGCGCGGGAGCTGAGCTTGCTCCATTCGTCCGGCGCCTGGGTGATGTCGGCGGAGATCTGCTGCGCGGCGGAGATGCTGGCGGGGATTTCCTTGGCGGCCATCAGCTTGACGGCATGCATGAACACTTCCACCGCGCCACCGGCCTCGCGCACCTGCTGATCCTGTGCGATGTTCGGGTTGGCCTGCGCCGCTTCGGAAAGCAGGTTCCTGTAAATATCCGCCACCTCTTCCAGCTTCTGCGCGAAGGCCGCCTTGTCTTCGGGACGGCCGGCGTCGATCATCGATTCGACCGGCTTGTCGCTGAAGGACATCTCGCGCAGGCGGCGCAGAATCTCGCGCGCCAGCTCGATCGACTCCTCACGCGCCGGCGGCTCCATCTGATCCACCGAGCGCAGCTGGCGAGCGGTGGCCTGCAGGCGCCGGCTGGATTCCAGCAGGCGTTCGGCGGGAGAGAGGTCGTGGGATTTGCCGGAGGCGCGATCCAGCCCCAGTGAAATCGTGTCGATCAGGCGCAGGGCCGATTGCGTCTGGCGCTGCTCGGCCTGCGGCGGCAGCCTGTCCATCAGCGCGTTGAGTTCCGCGATCTGCGGATGGCCGTCCGGCAGCAGCTCCTGCGCCAGCTCGGCCATACCCTGCGCCAGGGCGGCGGCGGCTTCGCCGGCATCGCGGATGGCTTCGTCGGCGGCCAGCGCCTCGGCGCGCTCCTTGCGGGCGGCGGCGAGCTTGCGCAGATAGAGCCGCACCAACCGGCGCAGCGTTCTGGCCTTGGCGAGTTTCTCCGGAAGCGTTCCCAGCTCCAGCCAGTCCTCAAGGGAAAGTTCGGTCGATTGCAGGTTCCTCAGCCATCGCAGCAGGCTGCGCGGCTCTTCCTGCTCCTGCGACGCGGCGGCGATATCCGCTCCGTCCGATTGCAATTGCCGCAGCAGTTCGGCGGACTCCTCGCTGAACTCTACGATGGATGCGGCATCCTCTGCCATACTATCCTATCAGGCCTGCTGGACCTGCACCTGCTGGCCGCCCTCGGCGGCGGCAGTGCCCAGCGCGTAGACGCAGAGGTCCTCGAAGGAAACGTTGTTCTCGATGGCGATCTTGTGCAAGCGCTCGAAGCTGTCCATCACCTCCTGCGGAATGGTGCCGCCGCGGATGGTGGACAGCCACCATGCCTGGTGCTGCAGGGGATGGCGCGCCGGGTGCGGCTCGCCGACATAGACATGAAACGGGTATTTGGTGCCGTTGAAATCGCAGGGGATGGTGAAACGCTTCATGGGCGGCTCCTTTGGCTATGATATGAGTCTATCATAACTTTATTACGAAATTATGACAGCGCCGGCAAAAAACCAAAGCGTTATCAGCCCTTTATCTTGCCGTATTTAAAATTATCGGCATAGGCCTTGCGTACTTCCCGGCGCTGGTTGGGGAGGTATATCTCGTAAGGGATGCGCTGGCGTTTGGCGTAAGCGACAGCGGCCTCCCTGGTCGGGAAAAACAGATGGATTTCCGATTTCATGTCGGCGCTTCCGGCCCAGCCCATCAGCGCGTCGACGAATACCGGTTTTTCCGGCGCGAATTCCAGCACCCATTCCTTCATAGGGCCTTTGCCGGACTGCATGGCCGATTTGTCGGGGCGGTAGATGCGGGCTTTGGGCATAACGGGCTCTCTAGCGTTCCGATATACTTACACGATGCACCGCCCTGAAGACAAGCATTATAGGGCGCCGGCGGCGTTGCTGCGAAAAATCGCGGGCGGCGGCGAGCAGTTGACGCACGATGCGCTCGCCCAGCGTACTGGCGCCGAATTCCGGGTGCCACTGCACGCCGAGGATGAATTGCTTTCCATAAGGGCCGCCCGGATCGGCTTCCACCGCCTCGGTGAGATAGCCGTAGGTGCCGTCGCGGCGGCGCACCGAATCGGTCATGGCCGAGACGCGTAGCCCCGGGGCGACCTGATCGACCGCCTGGTGGTGCAGGCTGTTTTCCATGATGACTTTGGGGCAGCCGGTGTCGCTTTTCACGAAGGGCATCCTGATGCCGCCGGCAATGCCGGCCAGCAGCGTCTCCTCCCTGATGATGACGGGAACGACGGGAATGTGCAGCGCGATGCCGCGCCTGTTCTGCATGTGTTTGTCGCAGCCGACGAGATCCGGCAGGTGCTGGTGCAGCGTGCCGCCGCAGACGACGTTGATGCGCTGCATGCCGCCGCAGATGCCCAGCACAGGTATGCCCTGCGCCAGCGCGCAACTCAGCAGCTTTTCTTCATAACGCGCTCGGGCCCGTCCCCGGGGCGTCGAAAGCTCGCTTTTTGTATGCGGGTGAACGCCGCGCCGGGAATCGCCCGGCGGGTAGCGGTGGATATAGGATTTGGGATCGATGTCGAGCGTGTTGCCCATCAGCACCAGCGCGTCGATGCGGCCGGCGGCGCGCTCTATTTCCGTGGGCTGACACCTGACCGGAGAGAGAAGGAAAAGCGGGCGTCCTCCTTCCTCGCGTATCTGCCGCATCATCGTGCGCACCGAGCGGGTATGCGGACTCTGGCCGCTGACGCCGATCACCAGGGATTTGCGCGAGAGGGATTTCATGCCGATGAGGATATCAGCGAAAGGTTAAGATTGTTCGTCGAAGATTACTCTGCCTTTTTCGAGCGGCGCGAGAATTTTTTCTTCGGGGCATTCTCACGCGCCGCCAGCAGCTCGACGGCCTGCTCCAGCGTCACTTCTTCGGGAGAGACGTCCTTGGGCAGGGTGGCATTGACCTTGCCGTGCTTGACATAGGGGCCATATTTGCCTTTGAAGACGGCGATGTCGCCGCCGGCGGGATGCTGGCCCAGCGTGCGCAGGGGCGCGGCGGCGGCGCGGGCGCCCTTGGCCGGTGCGTTGGCGAGGATGTCGACGGCGCGGTTGATGCCGATGGAAAGCGGATCTTCGCCGGGCGGCAGCGAGGTGAACTTGCCGTCATGCAGAAGGTACGGCCCGAATTTGCCGTTGTTGACGACGATTGGCTTGCCCGTATCGGGATGCGCGCCCAGTTCGCGGGGCAGAGAGAGGAGGGCCAGCGCCGTTTCCAGCGTGATTTCTTCGGGCTTCATGGATTTAAACAGGCTGGCGCGCTTGGGCGTCACTTTTTCTTTAGAAGATTTGGCTTCGCCAAGCTGAACGTAAAAGCCATAGGGGCCTTTGCGCAGCGAGACGTCTTCGCCGCCGGGATGCTTGCCGAGGATTTTCGGCAGCTTCAGCTCATTGCCTTCGGCGTCGGTGACGACGGGGCCGCCCTGCTGGCCGATCTGTGCCCGGTAGGTGCAGGCGGGATAGTTGGAGCAGGCGACGTAAGGGCCGAAGCGGCCGACCTTGAGGCCGAGCTGGCCGACGTGGCAGGAGGGGCATTCGCGCGGGTCCTTGCTGCCCGTGCCGGCGCCGAAAACATAGGAGGAGAGCAACTGGTCGAGCGCGCTCAACACCTGCGTGACGGTCAGCTCGCGGCTTTCTTCAATTTTCGCGATGAAGGCTTCCCAGAACTCGCGCAGCACGTGCTTCCAGTCCTGCTCGCCGGCGGAAACGTCGTCGAGCTTGCCTTCGAGATCGGCGGTGAAGCCGTATTCGACATAGCGCTCGAAGAAGCTGACCAGAAAAGCATTGACCAGACGGCCCAGTGACTCGGCGATAAAGCGTTTTTTATCGAGGCGAACATAGCCGCGGTCCTGCAGGACCGAGATAATGGAGGCGTAAGTGGAAGGGCGGCCGATGCCCAGCTCTTCCAGTTTCTTGACCAGGCTGGCTTCCGAATAGCGCGGCGGCGGCTCGGTGAAATGCTGCTCGGGCGTGATCTCCCTGGCGGTCAGGCGTTCGTCCTGCTTCAGCGCCGGCAGGCGGGCCTCTTCTTCCTCGCTCTCGTCGTCGCGGCCTTCCTGGTACAGTTTGAGGAAGCCGTCGAAGCGGATGACCGAGCCGCTGGCGCGCAGCACGGCCTGCTTGTCGCCGGCGGCGATATCGACGATCAGCTGGTCGTACAGCGCGTTTTCCATCTGGCTGGCCACCATGCGCTTCCAGATCAGCTCATAAAGCCGCGCCTGATCGGGCTCCAGCGAACTGAGCTTCTGCACGGTCTGCGTGACGTCGGTCGGGCGAATGGCTTCGTGCGCTTCCTGCGCGTTCTTGGCCTTGGTCTTGTAGATGCGCGGGGCAGGGGGAAGATAATTCTGGCCGAAGGTGCCGCCGATATAGCCGCGCGCGGCGCTCAGGGCCTCCTGCGACACGGTGACGCCGTCGGTACGCATGTAAGTGATGTAGCCGGCTTCGTAGAGGCGCTGCGCCAGCTGCATGGTTTTCTTGGCCGAGAAGCCGCATTTGCGCGCCGCTTCCTGCTGAAGCGTGGAGGTGGTGAAGGGCGGCGCCGGGTAACGGCGCACTTCTTTTTCTTCGAGCCTGGCAACGTGATACTGCTTGCCGCGCAGATCAGCGGCGATGTCATTCGCCTGCTTTTCAGGGGTAATCGAGAATTTTTCGAGCTTCTCGCTTTTGTATTCGATCAGGCGGGCGCTGACGCTGCTGCCGTTTTCCGACAGCATGGCCGCCTTGATGTCCCAGTATTCGCGGCTGACGAACTGCTCGATCTCGGCGTCGCGCTCGCAGATCAGGCGCAGGGCCACCGACTGTACCCGCCCGGCCGACTTGCTGCCCGGCAATTTGCGCCACAGCACCGGCGATAAGGTGAAGCCCACAAGGTAATCGAGCGCCCGGCGCGCCTGCTGGGCATTGACGAGATTCATGTCGATATCGCGCGGATGGGCGAAGGCTTCAAGAACGGCTTTCTTGGTGATTTCATCAAAAGTAACGCGATGGATCTGCAGGCCTTTGTGCAGTGCGCGCGATTGTTTCAATGCCTCCAGCACGTGCCAGGAAATGGCTTCACCTTCGCGATCGGGGTCGGTGGCGAGGTAGAGGGCGTCGGCGTCCTTCACGGCTTTGGCGATGGGGGCGAGATGCTTCTTCGATTCCGGGTCGGTCTCGTAGGTCATGGCGAAGTCTTCGTCGGGGCGCACCGAGCCGTCCTTGGCCGGCAGGTCGCGTACATGGCCGAACGACGCCAGCACCTGGTAATCCTTGCCCAGATACTTGTTGATCGTTTTGGCCTTGGCCGGTGATTCTACGACGACGACGCTATGCATGTTGGCTAGTGACTAGTGGGAAAGCAGGACATTGTAAATATCTAAGAGTATCACAACATCCTGGCCAGAGTTAAATAATCAATAATGGTGACGCCGCCGATGATTTTTCCATAAAGATGGTTGAAGTCCCGTTTATCGCCGGTCAACAGGTAATCGCAGCGGGCTGCAATGGCCGCGCCTAACACGGGATGGTCTTTAACATGCAACGATACCTTTTCTTGCAGAGGATAATCGGGAACAAGCGCAACGATCTTCATAATATTATGGAATGTCGCCTCCCATGTCGGCCGTTTGCGCTTTAGATTGCGCCAGGTCTCTTCACGGACGTAGACGCTTGTCATCACTATGCCTTCCTTGCTTAGGATATGTACCAGCCGATGCAAATTGCTATCATTCCTGCTGGCGGAAAAAAGAATATTGGCGTCGAGGAAAACGCGCATCAGCGGCGCGGCTTGCGGGATGGTTTCCTGGTGCGTTTACGCTGCTGCAGGCGATCGAGGATTTTGCCCAGTTCTTCCTCGTCTTCCGTGAACTCGGCAATGCGTTCGTCTGTATAATATTCGATGGGTATCGCGTAGGCCGGGCGCAGCACGATTTCACCG
>JAGWLJ010000306.1 GCA_028873275.1 Pseudomonadota bacterium | reverse complement strand
GAGCGAATTTGACGGTATAGACTGCCCTGTAAGTATCGCCATCATAATTCTCTACGACCTCCATAACGCTTGCTCCTCCGAATCCACGCAGCGGCTTGGCATTCGGATGCTTGGCGCCTTCCTGAGCCCGATGCAGCGCATAACCGAAACTGTCTTGCACTTCGTCAGGCAAATCACGTAAATCCTCAAGCGAGGAAGCAACCCAATGCAAAGGCTTCAGCGGCTTCATGGTTTTCTCCATAATATTATACTATCCAGCGTCTATGCGCTGTTAAGAGTATTATGCCTATATTGGCATAAAAGTCAACTCTCATAACCACTCCGGCAGCCGGTCGCGGCGTAAGAGTTCATCGTAGCTTTGCCTTGGCCGGATCACGGCGTATTGCGCTCCGTTGACCATGATTTCGGCAATCAGCGGGCGGGCGTTGTAGGTGGAGGCCATGGCCGCGCCGTAGGCGCCGGCGGTGCGGAAGGCCAGCAGGTCGCCGGCTTTGGGTAATTTGAGCAGGCGCTGCTCGGCGAATATATCGCCGGTTTCGCATACGGGGCCGACGACGTCCACCAATTCGGTGCTGCCCTCGCCCGTGGCAATAATCGGCACGATATCGTGATAGGCTTCGTAGAGCGCGGGGCGGATCAGATCATTCATCCCGGCGTCGACGATGACAAAAAAACGGCCTTCGCTTTGCTTGACGTAAATCACGCGCGTCACCAGAATTCCGGCATTGCCGACCAGAACGCGGCCCGGCTCGAAGATCAGCCGGCAATTAAGCCCGTCCGTCTCGCGGCGCACAATTTCGGCGTATGCCTCGGGCAGCGGCGGTTCTTCGTTGCCATAAGGAATGCCCAGGCCGCCGCCGAGATCGAGCGTATTGATGGGAAATCCGGCAGCGCGCAATTCGCCGACGAAGCTGCGCATGCGCGCGAATGCCTGCGCGAAGGGCTCAAGATGCGTCAGCTGCGAGCCGATATGCACCGATACGCCCTGTATCTCTATGCCCTTGAGGCCGGCAGCCAGGCGATAGACCTCCATCGCCTGACCCATGCCGATGCCGAACTTGCTTTCCTTGTGGCCGGTGGCGATCTTGGCATGGGTTTTGGGATCAACATCGGGGTTGACGCGCACGGCTATCTGCGCCTTTACTCCCGCCGCCAGCGCCATTTCACTTAAAAGATGAAGCTCAGGAATAGATTCCACATTGAATTGAAAAATATTCTGATTTAGCGCATAGGCCATCTCCGATGCCGTTTTTCCCACGCCGGAAAACACGATGTCCTGCGGTTTGATGCCGGCCGCAAGGGCCAGCCGGATCTCGCCTTCCGACACCACATCGGCGCCGCTGCCGAGATTGGCCAGCGTCTTCACCACCGCCAGATTGCCGTTGGCTTTGACGGCGTAACAGATTTTGGCATCGGGGAAATGACTGGAAAATACCTGGTAATGGCGCGTGAGCGTGGCCGTTGAATAGCAGTAAAACGGCGTGCCGATATCCTGCGCCAGTGCGTCGAGCGCTACATCTTCGGCATGATAAATGCCGTTTTTATAATGGAAGTGATCCATTATTGCTGCTGCTGGCCTGGCGTTGCGGGAATAGGCATCGCCTGATTGTCCTGCATCGAAGGCTGCTGCTCCGGCGGCTGATCGGCCACCGGCGATTGCACGGGCGAGGTGGCCGGCGGCGGCGTGACCGCGGTGACCGGCGGCGTCGGGCTTTGCGTTTCCTTGGCCTGTTTCTTGGCTTCCTTGGCCTGCTCCAGTGCTATCTGCGACGGCGATTTCAGAGTGCCTTTATAACCGCAAGCGGAAAGAGCACCCAGCGCGATAAGACAGATTA
>JAGWLJ010000043.1 GCA_028873275.1 Pseudomonadota bacterium | reverse complement strand
GGCCTCGGTGAACGGCAGCGTCAGCCATTCCCCAAAACCGAAAATCTGCTCACCGTCGGTTTTAATGAGTGCTGCATCGACGCCATCGAGCGACGTGCCGCTCATCAGTCCTAAGGCCCAGACGCCGCCCTCTTCCCTGCGCATATTGCCAATCACCGCGTTATCTATTAAGACTCGGGCTCACAATAACCGAACGGAACGCCATGGCAACGTTTAAGTCCGATTTCCTGCGCGTGATGCAGGAGCGCGGGTTTCTCCACCAGTGCACCGACGCCGAGGGACTGGATGCGCAGCTGGCCAAAGGCCGCCTTGCCGCCTATATCGGCTTCGATGCCACGGCGGCGAGCCTGCACGCCGGCAGCCTGATGCAGATCATGGCGCTGCGCTGGCTGCAGAAAACCGGCCACAAGCCCATCGTGCTTTTAGGCGGCGGCACCACCAAAGTGGGCGATCCTTCCGGCAAAGATGAAGCAAGAAAGCTGCTTTCCGGCAAAGAAATTGAAAGCAATATAGAGAATCTGAAAGGCATCTTCGAGCAGTTCCTGAATTTTGGCGGCGGCGCCGGCGACGCCATTCTCGTCAACAACGCCGCCTGGCTCGACAAGCTCAATTACATCGATTTCCTGCGCGATATAGGCCGCCACTTTTCGGTCAACCGCATGCTGACGCAGGACAGCGTGAAGCTCAGGCTTGAGCGTGAGCAGAACCTGAGCTTTCTCGAATTCAATTACATGGTGTTACAGGCTTACGATTTCGTCGAGCTGCACCAGCGCCATCAATGCCTGCTGCAGATCGGCGGCTCCGACCAGTGGGGCAACATTATCATGGGCATCGACCTTATGCGCCGCATCGACGCCGAAAACCGCTTCCAGCCCATGCCGCTGGAAAAACTCGGCAAGCCCAAGCTGCTCGAGGTGCAGCCGATCATCCAGTCCAAGCGCGCCGACGCACGCGACTATTCCCCGGAAGCCTTCATGAGCCAGATGAACCGGGATGGCAAAACGCTGTTCGGCCTCACCACACCGCTGCTGGCCACCGCTTCCGGCGCCAAGATGGGCAAGACCGCGGCTGGCGCTGTCTGGCTCAACAAGGACATGCTTTCTCCCTACGATTACTGGCAATATTGGCGCAATACCGAAGATGCTGATGTCGGCCGCTTCCTGCGCCTGTTCACCGAACTCCCTATCAAGGAAATCGAAAAGCTCGAGAAGCTGCAGGGCGCTGAGATCAATGAAGCCAAAAAGACGCTGGCTAATGAGGCTACCAAACTCTGCCACGGCGACCGCGCTGCCAAGCAGGCGGCAGAAACCGCTAGGAAGACCTTCGAGGAAGGCGGCGTCGGGCAGGACATTCCCGTCTTCGCGCTGGCAGCGGATGAACTGGGTAAGGGCATTCCCGCCTATGACCTGATGCGCCGCGCCGGGCTGGCCGAATCGGGTGGCGAGGCCAAGCGCCTTATCCGCGGCGGCGGCGGCCGGGTCAGCGACCGCAGGATCGAGGACGAGAACGAACTGATCGGCCCGGCGCAGTTTGGCAAAGACGGCAGCCTTAAATTATCGGCGGGGAAAAAGAAGCACGTGCTGGTGAAGCTGAAGGGCTAACAGGACGGCTCGGAAACGTGCAGCACATCATAGGTGAGATAGGCATCGCTGACCGGGCGGGCAGCGCTGCCCTTGTCTTTCCACAGGCTGAAGCGCAACACTTCCCAGCGATCGGCGTCGAACGCCGTCAGGTGCAAATACAGGTTGGGATCGGCCAGCATTTCCTGCTGCGCCGCTTTTTCCGATGTCACGAAAGCCTCGAGCCGCAGGTCGGGCGGAACGACGTCGATCTCGCGCAGCGCATGCGTGGCCTTAAGGGAACGGTTGCCATAGGCCATATGCAGCACGAACCAGCTGCGCACGCGGTGGCGGCTGAAAGTGTCGATAACCCCCTTGAATAAATCGTCGAGCAGGAAATCGCGCGCCTGGATAACGTCCCGCCAAACATAAAACGGCGCGTAGAAATTTTCCTTCTGGTTATAGAGAAAGGATTTGTGCACCAGGCCGCTATGCCCGTCGAACAACGTACTGCGCGCCTCGACGCGGCGGCGGATCAGCGCGGCGTCATGATTGGGCGGCAGCGGGATGGAGTATTGCATGGCCAGCATAAATTGCTTGTAGCAAGGTTTTCGCCGAAGGCAATGTGACTTTTTAGATACAGCCGGCGCAATTCGCGGCTTTGTGGCACATAAGCGTTGGTCTCGGCCGTGGAATCACTTAAGAATGAGTAGTCATTTACTCAAGCGCTGGCCATGAGCACCGCGGCAAGAAAAAAGAAAGCCGGAAAGAATAAACCGGCCGCCCCTCTCTGCCCCAAATGCGGGCGGAAACAGGCTATAAAAAGCGGCAAGGTCGGCGGCGAGCAACGCTGGAAATGTAAATCCTGCGCCTATCAGTACACACGCGTGGAGCCCCGCGGACGGCCGCTATGGCAGAAATCGCTGGTGGTATTCCTCTATAGCTACGGCATGTCGATGCACGCCATCGGCCGCATCTTTCATGTCCGTCCCAGCACCGTGCTCAAATGGGTGAAAAGCTATACCAAGGATCACCGCCCGTCTCCCGAAAAAGGCGATATCCTCATTACCGACCTCAAAGACATCCGCCGGCGCCTCAACCAGCAGCTCAAAGGCAACGAAGACGCCGGCATGTTGCTGATCGCCCTCGACAACGCCGCCTTCCGCAAGGGCCTCGGGATTACGATTACCGAGCGTTAGACCGGAAAAAGCAAAAAATTTGCACCCGGGGTGTTGTCATTAGCAATTCCGCACTTATATCTTCCTCATCCACTGGAAAATAAGGGAGAATAAGAATGAGCAAAATCATAGGCATAGACTTGGGCACGACCAATAGCTGCGTGGCCATCATGGAAGGCAGCCAGGTTAAAGTGATTCATAGCCCCGAGGGACGTAACGTGGTGCCCTCGATTGTGGCATTTACGGAAAGCGGCGAGCGGCTGGTCGGCGATTCGGCCAAGCGCCAGGCCGTCACCAACCCGGAAAACACGCTGTTTGCCATCAAGCGACTGATCGGGCGCAATTTCAACGATCCCATGGTGAAGAAAGACATGGGGCTGGTGCCGTATAAGATCGTCAAGGCCGATAACGGCGACGCCTGGGTGGAAGTACGCGGCGAGAAATATTCCCCCAGCCAGATCAGCGCCTTCATTCTCACCAAGATGAAAGACGTTGCCGAAGCGTATTTGGGTGAGAAGGTGACGCAGGCCGTCATCACCGTCCCCGCTTATTTCAACGACGCCCAGAGACAGGCTACCAAGGACGCCGGCCGCATCGCCGGCCTTGAAGTGCTGCGCATCATCAACGAGCCGACGGCCGCCGCACTGGCTTACGGGCTCGACAAGGAAAAAAGCAAGGGCCACACCATCGCCGTCTATGACCTGGGCGGCGGCACGTTCGACGTCTCCGTCCTGGAGATCGACGAAGGCGTGTTCGAAGTCAAGGCCACCAACGGCGACACCTTCCTCGGCGGCGAGGACTTCGACAAGCGCATCATTGATTTCCTGGCCGATGAATTCAAGCGCGACCAGGGCATTGATCTGCGCAATGACAAGCTGGCGCTGCAACGCCTCAAGGAAGCGGCGGAGAAAGCCAAGATCGAGCTGTCGAATTCGCTGCAGACCGACGTCAACCTGCCCTTCATCACGGCCGACCAGACCGGCCCGAAACACCTCAACATCAAGCTGACCCGCGCCAAGCTCGAATCGCTGGTGGACGATCTCATCCAGAAAACCATCGAGCCGTGCAAAAACGCCCTCAAGGACGCCGGCATCAGCGCCAAGGACATCGACGAGGTGATTCTCGTCGGTGGCATGACGCGCATGCCCAAGGTCATCGACACCGTGAAGAACTTCTTCGGTAAGGAGCCGCATAAGGGCGTCAACCCGGACGAAGTCGTCGCCATGGGCGCGGCCATCCAGGCGGCGGTGCTGAAAGGCGATGTCAAGGACGTGCTGCTGCTCGACGTCACGCCGCTGTCGCTGGGCATTGAGACGCTGGGCGGGGTGTTCACCCGGCTGATCGATCGCAATACCACCATCCCGACCAAGAAGTCGCAGGTGTTTTCCACCGCCGACGACAACCAGACGGCGGTCACCATCCGCGTCTTCCAGGGTGAGCGCGAAATGGCTTCCGACAATAAAATGCTGGGCCAGTTCGACCTGGTGGGGCTCCCCCCGGCTCCGCGCGGCATGCCGCAGATCGAGGTCACCTTCGACATCGACGCCAACGGCATCGTCAACGTATCAGCCAAGGACAAGGCCACCGGCAAGGAGCAGCAGATCCGCATTCAGGCCAGCGGCGGGCTTTCCGAAGCTGATATCGACAAAATGGTCAAGGACGCCCAGGCGCATGCTGAAGAAGATAAAAAGCGCCGTCACCTGATCGAGGTCAAGAATCATGCCGATGGGCTGATCCACACCACCGAGCGCAGTCTCAAGGAGCATGGCGACAAAATCCCGGCTTCCGATAAGGAAACTATCGAGAAGGATGTGCAGTCGCTCAAGGATGCCATCGCTGCCGACGACGCCAGCCGCATCGAAACCCAGTTGCAGGCGTTGACGCAGTCTTCCATGAAGCTCGGCGAGGCTTTATATAAAGCGCAGCAAGCAGGCGCGGCCGCGGGTGGAGAAACCGCTTCCGGCGGCGATGCGTCTTCCACCGGCGGCGCAGCACCCGGCGGTGACAATGTCGTCGACGCCACCTATGAAGAGGTGGATGAGAAGAAGAAAAAGCAGGGGTAAAGTGCTGGTGCGGATGCGAGTGTTAGTGTAATTAATCCTCACTCGCATCCACACTCACATTCTCTACCTATGGCAAAATCCGATTATTACGAAACCCTCGGCGTTGCTAAAGGCGCAAGCGAAGAGGAACTGAAAAAAGCCTACCGCAAGCTGGCCATGCAACATCATCCCGACCGCAATCCGGGAGATCAGAAAGCCGAGCATAAATTCAAAGAAATCAACGAAGCCTACGACGTGCTGAAGGACAGCCAGAAGCGCGCTGCCTATGACCGCTTCGGCCACGCCGCCTTCCAGAATGGCGGCGGCGGATTCCATCCCGGCGGCGCCGATGGATTCGATTTCAGTTCCAGTTTTGCCGATATTTTTGAGGATTTATTCGGCATGAGCGGCGGCGGACGCGGGCGGCAGAGCAATACCCAGACCGCCTCCCGCGGTGCCGACTTACGCTACAACCTAGGCATTTCCCTTGAAGAAGCGTTTCGCGGCAAGCAAGAAACCGTCAAGGTCACCACCTCGGCCGCTTGTGACGCCTGTCACGGCAGCGGCGGCGAGAAAGGCACCAAGCCGGTCACCTGCCCGACCTGCAGCGGCACCGGGCGGCTGCGCGCCAGCCAGGGCTTTTTTACGGTCGAACGCACCTGCCATAGCTGCCAGGGCCTGGGCAAGATCATCAAGGATCCTTGCCGCGTTTGCGCCGGATCGGGCCGTGTGCGCAAGGAAAAACAGCTGGCCGTCAATATTCCCGCCGGCGTCGAGGAGGGCACGCGCATCCGCCTGGCCGGCGAGGGCGAAGCGGGCCTGCGCGGCGGCCCGTCAGGAGATCTGTATATTTTTCTGAGCATCAAGGAACACCCGCTTTTCAAGCGCGACGGCACCGATATCCATTGCAGCATTCCCATCAAAATCACTACCGCCGCGCTCGGCGGCGCCATCGAGGTGCCGACCATCGACAGCGGTCGCGTCAAGGTCACTATTCCCGAAGGCACGCAGAACGGCCACCAGTTCCGCCTGCGCGGCAAGGGCATGAGCGTGCTGAAGAGCGGCCATCGCGGTGACATGTATATCCACACCCAGGTCGAAACGCCGGTGAAGCTCACCAAAAAGCAGCGTGACCTGCTGCGCGAGCTTGAAAAAACCGATGGCAGCTTCAGCCCGGAAGCCGACAGTTTCTTCTCCAAGGTCAAGGATTTCTGGGCGGATTTGAAGGAATGATATTGTCATTCCCGTAATGATAGAAATCCTGTACTGATATCCCCATGGAAACGAAACCAATGAAACTCGCCATCGCTGGATGCACCGGCCGCATGGGGCTGGCACTGGTGCGCTGCGCTTTGGCCACGGAAGGCGTCCGGCTGACCTGCGGCAGCGAACGGCCCGGCTTCGACCGCAAGGCGGCGGAAGAAAAACTCCTTGCCGGCGGCGGCGCTTCGCTTACCCTCACCTCCAACCCCGAGGAACTGGTTGCCAAGGCGGAAGCGGTGATCGATTTCACCACCCCGCAGGCCACGCTGGAAATGGCCCGCATCATCGCTCGCCGCGGCGGCATCCACGTTGTCGGCACCACTGGCTTTACCGATAGCCAGCAGCAGGAAATCGAACAACTCGCAGCCCACGCCCGCATCGTTCAGTCGGGCAATTTCTCGCTGGGCGTCAATGTGCTGGAAAGCCTGGTCGAGCAGGCGGCCAGAATCCTCGATGAATCCTACGATATCGAGGTTTCTGAGATGCATCATAAGCACAAGAAGGATGCTCCCTCCGGCACTGCCCTGATGCTCGGTCGCGCCGCCGCCAGAGGCCGCGGCGTATCGCTGGAAGATAAAAAACCTCCCGCCCGCGAGGGCATGGGGGAGCGCCAACCCGGAGAAATCGGCTTCATGAGCGCCCGCGGCGGCGATATCGTTGGCCTGCACAGCGTCATGCTGGCCGGGCCGGGAGAGCTTATCGAGCTGAAACACCAGGCCTTCAGCCGCGATATCTTCGCCCATGGAGCCATTCGCGCCGCCCTCTGGGCCAGGAACCAGCCGCCAGGGATCTATTCCATGCGCCAGGTGCTGGGACTTTAAGCGATTTGCTATTGCGCGATGAGGTAAACCTTTGTAATGCTCTTTTCCCTTGCGCTACTGGGGGATCGTCTAACGGTAGGACTGCAGACTCTGACTCTGCCTATCTAGGTTCGAATCCTAGTCCCCCAGCCAGTTAATTTATTATTAAATTACAATCAGTTATAAAGCTATCGTCATGTCGATGACATGGCTGCTGTCTTCCCGGTTTTTGATCTCCACCATCTTATCCGGTTCGGCGCCGAAGCCGAGGCGCTGCGCCTGCTCGGGCGAGATGCGCAGCGTATAGCGTCCGACGGGAACGGCGGCGATCAGGTAATAACCGTCGAAGCTGGTGCGCGCTTCCTTCACCACCTTGCCGTCCGGCCCGACCAGTTCTACGGATACGTTGGCAGCGCCCTTCAGCGTATTGTCTCCCTGCAGGATGCTGACCGTTCCCTCCACATCGCCGCTGCCGATGATGGGGAAGTCCACCAGCGCCGCCACGCCCGGCCTTGTCACAACATCGACGCCGGGATTGGCGCTCTGCAGGTAGGGATTCTCCAGGGTCTTGCCGTCGAGCACCACGCTGGTGTGAACGTCAGGCGGGATATTGCGCAGCAGCACGTCGCCGTCGCTGTCGGTGGCCGCATCAGTGCCGCCGCGGTTGACGTAGAATTTGGCGTTCTCGACCGGCGCGGAACCGTCGTCGCCTAAATCCTGCGCGGCGCGAGCGGCGATGACGCCGCTGCCGGCGGTAGGATCGGGAAAGACTTTGAAGGCGCCGCTGCGCGGGTCTTCGCCGAAACTGAGCGATACCGTGAAGCCCAGCGCGTTAGTGCCGTTATCTGCGTGGCTGACATTGGCGCCCAGCAGGAACTTGTCGAATTTCTGGTTGAGGGTCAACGTATAGGTGGTCAGGCGCTCATTGATAAGCTGGCGGTCTACTTCGAGAATCGCGTTGGTTCTTTGGCTGAAATTATACTGGCCGGACATGAGCAGGGTCTGGATATTCTTATCCGGGCTCAGGCCGTAGATGACGTCGCCGCGCAGCATCAGTTGGCGCACCGGGAAGCTCATAATGAAATCGCCGGTGACCTGGCGGGCCAGCGGCGTGGACGTCACCGGCTCGCCGATCAGCGCCGACAGGGAACTGTTGGTGGGCGCGCTGTCGGTAATGTACATCAGGTTGTTGGAGACGGCGACGCGCTGGATGGCGGTAGCCAGCCGGTAACTGACGTCGTTGACGTTGCGGCCCGATTCATACGTCACATGCGACGCCACGACGCCATTGTTGAAATGCGGCAGGTAGGGCAGCGCCAGCGGCGTGTCGGCGCGGATGGAGGAGCGGCTGGTCACCGGATCGGTGACGCTCTCGGTGTAATCGCTGATAAAATCGCTGAAGCGCTGGTAATCGCCGGACAGGCTCACGCCATAGAGATTATCCTGTAGGGAGAGTTCTACTGCATTGCCATCGCCGGCAGTTTCATGAGCGACGTCGGCGCGGCCATAGACTCCGGCCAGGGCGGTGGCAAGACCGGCCGAGGCATAATGACGACTGACATCGTCGGGCGTGGTCAGCGATACGGCGTTGGCGAAGAGCGACACGTTATCGAGCACGCCGTATTCATACTGGGCGATGGCGCGGGGCTTACCCCTGGCGACCTCGCTCTGCAGCGGGGTCACGCCGGAAAGCGTGGCGGCGTTCTGGTTCTGGGTCAGGATGTCGAAGCTGCTGGTATCCTGCTGGGTCAGTGAAAATCCCATATAGGATTTGCCCTGCGGTGTCAGCTCGTCAGAGACGAAGAAGCGGTGCACCTCCTCGCGGGTCTGGCCGAACGGTCCGTAAAACACCAGCCGCAGCACGTTGAGCCCCGACAACAGCGGCACATCGGTAAATTCATAGCGGCCGTTGTTGGAGGCTCGCTGGAACGACAGCAGCTCGTCGTTGCGGTACAGCTCGACGTCCCAGCCTGGCTGCAGATCGCCCTGCAGGGTGGTGCGGTCGTGGCGGGTGGCACGGTCATAGGGAATGCTGGAGATGAGAAAGCCGCGGCCCTGCTGGCTCATGGCGGTCAGCGGCAGCTGCTGGGTATTGACGTCGCCGAATTCGACGTCG
>JAGWLJ010000305.1 GCA_028873275.1 Pseudomonadota bacterium | reverse complement strand
GGCTCGTCGAGCAGCAGCAGCTTAGGCTGGTGCAGCAGGCAGGCGGCCAGCGCCAGCCGCTGCTTCCAGCCGCCGGAAAGCGCGCCGGTCATCTGGTCGGCCCGCTCGGTAAGGCCCAGTTGCTCCAGCGCATGTTTCACCACCCGTCGGCGGTCCGGCACCTCGAACACGCGCGCCACGAAATCGAGATTCTCCTCGATGGTGAGGTCTTCCCACATCGAAAAGCGCTGCGTCATGTAGCCGACATGGCGCTTGATGTCCTCATTTTGCGTGCGGATGTCATAGCCGAGGCAGGTGCCTTCGCCGGAATCGGGCGTCAGCAGCCCGCACATCATGCGGATGGAGGTCGTCTTGCCGCTACCGTTGGGGCCTAAGAAGCCGAAAATCTCGCCGCGCTTCACCTGCAGGGCGAGGTCGCGCACGACGTGCCTCGCGCCGAAATGTTTGTTGAGGCCGCGCACATCGATGACGTAATCAGCGCCCGGCATCGAGCCTGACCTCCAGCGGCTGGCCGGGATGCAGCTTCGGCGCATCCTCAAGCGACGGCCGCGCTTCGACCATGAAGACCAGCTTGCTTCTTGTGGTATTGCTGTAAATGACCGGCGGCGTGTATTCCGCCTGAGGCGAAATATAGGAAATCTTCGCCGGCACTTCTGCCGCGCAACCGTCGCAATGCACCGTCACCGCTTCGCCGGTTTTCAGTGCCCCTACTTCCGTCTCCGGCACGAAGAACCGCACCTTGATGTTTTTTGGCGGCAAGAGCGACACCACGGGACTTCCCGCCGGCACCCATTCGCCCTGCACGTAAAGCGTGTCGAACACCAGCCCGGCCTGCGTAGCACGCACCGACTTCTGGTCGAGCCGCCATTTGGCCTGCGCCAGCGCCGCCTCGGCGGCGCGGATCTGCTCCTTGCGCGCCGGGAGTTTGCCTACCTTCAACTGGTCCTTCAGTTCGCTTACGCGCGCCGCGTCGCGCTGGTGCGCCGACTCGCTGGCATCAAGCTGCGCCCTGGCAATGGCGCCGATGGCGTATTGTTTTTCATCGCGCTTAAGCTGGGTGGCAGAAAGTTGTTCATTAGTTTTCGCCTGCGCCAATTGAGCCTCGAGCACGCCGATCTCCGGCGGGCGCTTGCCGGTTTTCAAGTCCGCAAGCTGTGCCTTGGCCTGCCGCACGGCTTCGGTCTCATCCTGACTTTCCAGCGAAAAAAGCGGCGCGTCCTCTTTCACCTGCTCGCCGCGATGCACCGCCAGATCGTCCAGCCGGCCGGCAATCGGCGAGGCGACATAGACATATTCGCCCTCGGCATAGCCCTGAAAACTGTCGTGATGTTCGTTGCAGGCCGCCAGGAGAAGCAGCAGTGCCAGGGAAAGCTTACGAGCGCCTGTCATACCATACCAGCAAGATCAGCCCGATGTGCTCCATAAATCTGTCATATGCCCGATTGTTTAATGAGTCAACGGATGAACCGGCCACCCAACGCGCTTGAAAAATAAAACTGGTGGAGGAGGCTGAATCGAAAGGGTATTTTATAACCAACTGAACTAATTTATTGATTCTCAATTCCCCGGAATTTTAGTACCCCGATTAGTACCCCCTTTTCACAGGTTCTATAGCATCATCTATCATATATTGTTGCATGCCAATCGATGTAGATTCTGCCAATTTCATCCCCACTTAATATGTTGATTGGATGGAATCCGTCATCCAATGTACCCGCTTCGACCTGTGCCGCAAGCGCTCGCAAAGCCCGAGCAGTCGTTTCAGCAATTTCTCGAGGTGTTCTCCCAATCTCATTATCAATTTCGATATGACATGTTAAACCGGGTTGCGCCCCGGGTTCG
>JAGWLJ010000304.1 GCA_028873275.1 Pseudomonadota bacterium | reverse complement strand
CGCGACAGGGCGAACAGTTTTTCGGTAATGCGCGACAGGCTTTCCGTCTCCTCCAGGACGCTGCCCACGCGCTCGCGGAAATGCTCCGAAAGCCCCGGCTCGCGGAGGATGGACTCCAGCTCGCCGCGCAGGATGGCCAGCGGCGTGCGCAATTCGTGCGAAGCGTCGGCGGAGAAGCGCCGCGCCTGCTCGTAGGCATCCTCCAGCCGCGCCAGCATCTGGTTCAGGGTCAGCGACAGGTGCTCCAGCGCGTCGCCGGTAGGCGCCACCGGCAGGCGGCTGCTTAAGTTGCCGAAGGTGATTTTCTCGGCGGTGGCGCGGATGTCCTCCACCGGCTGCAGCAGGCGGCGCACCAGTACGTACCCGCCGACGGACGCGATGACCGCCGCCACCGGCAGGCCGAACAGCAGCATGGTGATAAGCTCATCCAGCGCCGAGCGGATACCGTGCGTGAGCCCCCCCATCTGGATGTAATAGGTCTGGCCATGCAGTTTCGCCGGGACGGTGACGATCATCATGACGAGATCCGGCCCCAGCTGTTCCATCCGCCGTCCGGCGATGCGCCCCACCGGCAGCGACACTTTCGCCGGGTAGAACAGCCGGTCCTTGGGCATGCCGGAAACGTAGACGACGGAATGGTCGCCGCGCAGGATGCGGATGAAGCTGCCGCTGGCCTCCGGCGAATACACGTCGGTGATCTGCGCCGCCATGGTATGCGGCGGCTTGTCGTGCAGATGCGGCAGCATGTTGGCGGCTATCTGCTCGGCACGCCGCGTGAGCGTTTGTTCCATTTCGCCGTAGAGACGCTCCTGCACGCCGTGATAGACGAATGCGCCGAACGCCAGCGACACCAGCACGATGAGCCCGCTGTACCACAGGATAAGCCTGATATGGATGGCGCGCGTGTTGATCATACGTCCCCGGCGCTTAAGACATAGCCGACGCTGCGGACGGTCTTGATGAGTTTCTGCTGGTGCCCCTCGTCGATCTTGGCGCGCAGCTGGCGGATATAGACATCGACGATGTTGGTCAGCGCCTCGAAGCTCTCGTCCCACACATGCTCGAGGATCATGGCGCGCGACAGCACCCGGCCGTTGTTCAATGCCAGGTATTCGAGCAGCGCGTATTCCTTGGCGGAAAGGTCGATGCGCCTGCCGGCGCGCTTCACCTGGTGCGCCAGCCGGTCGATCTCGAGGTCGGCGATCTTGATGATATCCACGCTCTGCACCGGCGCACGCCTGAGCAATGCGCGGATGCGCACCAGCAGTTCCGAATAGGCGAAGGGCTTGGTCAGGTAATCGTCGGCGCCGGCGTCCATGTGCTTTACCTTGTCGGCCATCGTGTCCTTGGCCGTGAGCATCAGGATGGGCACCTGGCGGTTTTTCTTCCGGATGCCATCCAGCACCGCCGTGCCGCTTAACTTCGGCAGCATGATGTCGAGCACGATAGCGTCGTAGGCGAACGTGGTCGCAAGCTCCAGCCCGCGCGCCCCGTCTTCCGCCGTGTCGACGGCAAAGCCTTCCGCTTTCAGGCTGCGGGCGATGATGCCCGCCAGTTTCTCTTCGTCTTCAACAATCAGGATGCGCATAATGCCGGTATGTTCCGCCTTCGCCGCGGGATAATAAAGCGCTAAAATGAAAACGGCATGAGTGTTTGATTAAAAACCACTCATGATGAGGTATAAAATTGCTTCATGCCGTAGATAAACAACATGTCCTTACAGTGACTAGTTCGTATACCCCTAAACACCCAATCTTCACCATTATACCGATTTTCATGGGGCACTGGTGGGGCACTTGACGCCAACTAACGCCGTTTAAGCCGGACAACTGACAATCAAATATTTGTTGTAAGCCG
>JAGWLJ010000303.1 GCA_028873275.1 Pseudomonadota bacterium | reverse complement strand
CGCGCAGCTGGAAGCAGCGGCAAAGAAACGCAACCTGCGCATCCTGCGCTGCGGCGATGCTGCGGATGCCGATTACCGGCTGACGGCTTCCTCCGGCAGCGGCGCCGAGATCGCCATCGGCGGCAAAACCTATGCGGTGACCTACAACGCCATCGGAAAGCATTGGGGCATCAACGCCATGTTTGCGCTGGCCGCCGTGCATGCGCTGGGGCTGGATGCCGGCAAATCGGCGGCGAAGCTGGCGGAATTCTCCGAGCCGGAAGGGCGCGGGCGCGTTAGCAAAATCAACGTGGACGGCAAAGCCATTCTGCTGATCGACGACAGCTATAACGCGAGCCCCGCCTCGATGGCCGCCGCCTTCGACAAGACCAGCGCCGTGGCGGAAAGGCAGCCGGGCAGAAGAATCGCCGCGCTGGGCGACATGCTGGAGCTGGGACCGCAATCGGCGGCGCTGCATGAAAAACTGGCAGCGGAGCTGGCCCGCCACCGTTTCGACAAGGTATTCACCTCCGGGAATTATATGCAACATCTGCATGAGGCCTTGCAACCGCTGGTGCGCGGCGCACATGCGGCGAAGGCGATGGAACTCCTGCCCTCACTCATAAAAGAACTCCTGCCCGGCGACATTCTGCTTGTCAAAGGCTCGCACGGCAGCAAAATGTATGAGCTGGCTGCCGCATTGCAGGCTTACGGAGAAAAAAAACATGCTGTATAACCTCCTTTTCCCGCTGGCGAAGCAGTTCGAACTGTTCAACCTCTTCCGCTATCTTACTTTCCGCAGTGGCGGCGCGGTGTTCACGGCGCTCCTGATCAGCTTTTACGCCGGGCCGAAGATCATCCGCTGGCTGAAATCCAAGCAGGCCGAGGGCCAACCTATCCGGCTCGACGGACCGGAGTCGCACCTGCTCACCAAGAAAGGCACGCCGACCATGGGCGGCACGATGATCCTGCTGGCGGTCAGCCTCTCAACGCTGCTCTGGGCCGACCTCACCAATGCCTATGTGTGGATCGTGCTGACGGTGACGCTGGGCTTCGGCGCTATCGGCTTCGTGGACGATTTCCTCAAGCTCACCAAGCGCAACAGCAAAGGCCTCTCCTCGCGCCGCAAGCTGGCGCTGCAGGGCATCATCTCACTGGCCGCCGCCCTGATTATCGAAGCCATCGCGCCAGCTGGGCTGGGCGGCGAAATCGCCGTGCCCTTCCTCAAGAACGTGCTGATTTATGCCGGGCTGCTCTATATCCCCTTCGCCATGCTCGTGATGATCGGCGCCAGCAACGCCGTCAACCTCACCGACGGACTGGATGGGCTGGCCATCGTGCCGATCCTGATCGTCGCCGGCTGCTTCGCGCTGATCGCCTACCTCGTCGGCAACCACGTGTTTGCCGATTACCTGCAGCTGCATTACATCCCCGGCTCGGGCGAGCTGGCGGTGTTCTGCTCGGCGCTGGTCGGAGCGAGCCTGGGTTTTCTGTGGTTCAACGCACCGCCGGCGCAGGTGTTCATGGGCGATACCGGCAGCCTCGCCTTCGGCGGGTCGCTCGGCGCCATCAGCGTCATCACCAAGCATGAGTTCGTGCTGGCCATCATCGGCGGACTGTTCGTGGTCGAGGCGGCGTCGGTCATTATCCAGGTGCTCTATTTCAAGCGCACCGGCAGGCGCGTGTTCCGCATGGCTCCCATCCACCACCATTTCGAGAAGCTGGGCTGGAAGGAGCCGACCATCGTCATCCGCTTCTGGATCATCGCCTGCATTTTCGCGCTGCTGGGACTGGCGACGCTGAAGCTGAGATGATTACCGTCACCGAATACCAAAGCCAAAGCATCGGCGTGTTCGGCCTCGGCAAGGCGGGCGAGGCA
>JAGWLJ010000042.1 GCA_028873275.1 Pseudomonadota bacterium | reverse complement strand
CCTTATTATGACAGTCGTTTATATCACTTTAAATGTAAAACGCAAATAAGAGTAAACAGCCGCCGTGCCGTCTTGAAATCGACCTTCATGCGGTTTTCCAGTAGCGTCTGCAGGGCCTCCGCCCCTTCGTTGTGGACGCCGCGGCGGCCCATGTCGATGGCCTCGAGCTTGTGCGGCTGCGCTTTTTTCAACGCCTCGTAATAACTTTCGCAGATCAGGAAATAATCCCGGATCAGCCGTTTGAGCGGCGTTACCGGCAGCACCGCTTTGGCGGTTTCGCCGGTCTCCGAGGTGAGGTCGAAGATCAGCCGCCCCTCGGAAACGCTCAAATGCAGGCTGTACGGCCCGCCTTTCATGCAGAGCGGCTGGAAGCTGTTTTCATGCAGCAGGTCGGTGATGGCGATGGTCTTTTCGTGTTCGGCCTCCACTGAGCGCTGGCCGATGCTTTCCTCATCGAGGGTAATTTTGATGATCTTTTCTGAACTCATGGCCGGCGCAGCTTGACCGATAGCCCATGCGCGTCCAGTCCTTCGGTGAAGGCCAGCACCTCGGCGTATTGGCTGATTTTGGCCAGCGATTCCGGCGTGCAGCCGATCAGTGAGGTGCGCTTCAAGAAATCGAAAACGGAAAGGCCGGAGGAGAAGCGCGCCGTGCGCGAAGTAGGCAGCACATGCGAGGGTCCGGCGACATAATCGCCGATGGCTTCCGGCGTATGGCGGCCAAGGAAAATGGCCCCGGCATGACGGATCAGCGGCAACAGCGCTTCCGGGCTTTCCACCGCCAGTTCCAGATGCTCCGGGGCGATCTCATTGGCCAGCGCGCCGGCTTCTTCCCAGTTCTCAACCAGCAGCACCGCGCCGTATTTTTCCCATGATGCGTTCGCGATGTCGCGGCGGGGCAGGGTGGCTAGTATTTTTTGGATTTCCTGCGCCACGGTGTCGGCAAACGCCGCATCGTCGGTGATCAGAATGGACTGCGCCAGCGTATCGTGCTCAGCCTGCGACAGCAGGTCGGCGGCGATCCATGCCGGGTTGTTCTTCGCATCAGCGATCACCAGGATTTCCGACGGTCCGGCGATCATATCGATGCCGACCACGCCGAAGACCTGCCGCTTGGCTTCGGCCACCCAGGCATTGCCGGGGCCGACGATTTTATCGACCGGGGCGATGGTTTGCGTGCCATAGGCCAGCGCCGCTACCGCCTGCGCGCCGCCGATTTTGTATACCTCGTCGATACCGGCGACATGCGCGGCGGCCAGCAGGGCGGGATTCAATTTTCCTTCCGGCGACGGAACAACCATGGCCAGCCGCGCCACTCCCGCTACTTTGGCCGCAACGGCGTTCATCAGCACCGAGCTGGGATAAGCGGCGGTTCCACCCGGCACGTAAAGTCCCACGGCGTCAATCGGCGTCCAGCGATGGCCGAGGCGCACGTCCTCCTCATCGATGTAATCGAGATCCTGCGGCATCTGTCGCTGGCTGTATTCGCGGATGCGCTTTGCGGCGACTTTCAGCGATTTTATCAGCTCCGGCTGGCACAGGCTAAGCGCATTCGCTATCTCCTGCGGCGTGACGCGAATGTTTTCTGGCGTCGCCTCGAAGCGATCAAATTGCTTCGTATAGGCGAGCAATGCCGCATCGCCTTCCTCACGCACGCGCCGGATAATTTCCGCGACTGTCGCCGCGACATCCTGCGATTCCTCTTGGCGCATTTTGAGAAAACCGGTGAATACGGAGGCAAAGTCGCGCTGCCGGGCGGAGAGCCTAAGCGGCATTGACGGCCTCGCGGAAGCGCTCGATCAGCGTATTGATCTCGGCGCTGCGGGTTTTGAAGGCGATGCGGTTAACGATCAGCCGGGAGGAGACCTCGGCGATGGTGCCGGCCTCTTGCAACCCGTTGGCCTTGAGCGTGCGCCCGCTGCTGACCAGGTCGACGATACGCGGCGCCAGCCCCAGCTTCGGTGCCAGCTCCATGGCGCCGCTCAGACGGATGCATTCGGCCTGGATGCCCTGCTCGGCGAAATAGCGGCGCGTTACATTCGGATATTTGGTGGCGACGCGCAGATGGCTCAGGCGTTCGAGATTGTCCTGCGGCGGCATGTCCTGTGGCTCGGCGACGCACAAGCGGCATTTACCGATTTTCAGGTCAAGCGGCGCGTAAATATCGCCGTAATCGAACTCCATCAGTACGTCGCTGCCGCAGATGCCAATCTGCGCTGCGCCGAAGGCGACGAAGGTGGCCACGTCGAAACTGCGCACGCGGATCAGCTGCATATCGGAATCGACGCAGGCGAATTGCAGCTGCCGTTCGCTGTCGTTGAAAAATGCTTTCTCGGGATGGATGCCGACTCTGGCCAGCAGTGGCGATAATTCTTCCTGATTGCGCCCCTTGGGGTCGGCGATGACGAGAGGAGTGGTCATTGCGGCGACAATCCGGACGATTTTGTGGGCATGACTTCAGTCTCGCGAAATTGAACAGGTTTTGGAATGAGCTTTTTTAATCTGGGGTCGCTTTCAATAATCGCGTTATAAGCGGCGGCCTGATCCTGCAAAGGGATATAATTGCTTCCACACCTGTTCAATAGCTTCGGTTCTGCGCCATCCAGGTAATAGCGCCATGCAGATGGATCGGAAATAATGGGAATGGCGCGTGAGCGCCCCTTGCTGTCTCTTAGAGAGATCATGACTACATCTTTCCACAGGCGGCTCGTAGTATCGATGCCGTTGAGCCTCCATCCCGCTGATTGCATTTCATGAAGCAAGAATTCTTTACTTTCGTCCGGAATCTCTTTCTGCCCTGCCAGCAGTATTTCTAATAGCACGGGATCTTGTGAAGGGCGATTGAATATCTCCTCATATGCGCCGCAGAGGAAAAAAGGAATATCATCTCTTCTCCTAGCGCTTTCGGAACTTACTCTAAATACAATGCGGTCATTATCGGTCGGCGCAATGAAGAATGCATTGCCGCCTGAGCCTATCCACTCGAAATCGGTGAAACCTGCTTCTCGCACAGGAGTAAATATTCTCTCCAGCAATGCCGGATCATTTTTTAAAATGCCGACGCAGTCGGAAAAGGATTCCGATGCTTTTATGATATCTTCAATTGCCGCCATAGATTACGCGGCCTCACTCTTGAGCGTCGGTTTACCGGAAGGCAGGCGCTCGATTTGCGCGCCGCACTGGCTGAGTTTTTCTTCCAACCGCTCATAGCCGCGGTCGAGATGATAGACGCGGTGGATGACGGTTTCACCCTCGGCGGCCAGCGCAGCGATGGCGAGCGACACCGAGGCGCGCAGGTCGGTGGCCATGACCTCGGCGCCGCGCAGCTGCGGTACGCCGCGGATCATCGCCGAGGCGCCGTGCAGCACGATGCGGGCGCCCATGCGGGTCAGCTCCGGCACGTGCATGAAGCGGTTTTCGAAAATGGTTTCGGTGACCATCGACGCCCCCTCAGCAACGGAAAGCAGCGCCATCATCTGCGCCTGCATGTCGGGGGGGAAGGCGGGATAGGGCTGCGTCATGATGTCGACACCCTGAACGCGGCCGTTAGCGCGGCGCACGCGCAGGCCGCGCGGCGTTTCGCTGATCTCGATGCCGGCTTCGGCAAAGGTGGCGATGACGGCCTGAAGGTGCTCGGCGCGCGCGCCCAGCAGCTCAACATCTCCGCCGGTGATGGCTGCGGCGGCGGCGAAGCTACCGGTCTCGACGCGGTCGGCAATGATGGTGTAGGGACAGCCATGCAGGCTTTCCACGCCCTGGATGGCGATCTCATCGCTGCCGATGCCGTCGATCTTCGCGCCCATCGCCACGAGGCAGTGCGCCAGGTCGCACACCTCCGGCTCGCGCGCGGCGTTGCGAATGACGGTTTCACCTTTAGCAAGGCTGGCGGACATCAGGATATTTTCCGTGGCGCCGACGGAGACTTTGTCGAACTGGATCACGGCGCCTTTCAACCGGCCTGATATCCGGGCGTCGATATAGCCTTCCTGCAGATCGATTTCGGCGCCCATTTCCTGCAGCGCCTTCAAGTGCATGTCGATGGGGCGCGTGCCGATGGCGCAGCCACCGGGCAATGATACCCTCGCTTGCCCGAAGCGGGCCAGCAGTGGCCCCAGCACCAGCACCGAGGCGCGCATGGTGCGCACCAGCTCGTAAGGCGCAGTAAAATTGGTGACCTGCGCGGCATTGAGCGACAGCATGCGGCCAAAGCGGTTCCCATCGCCGCTGGTGTTGAGTGCAACGCCGTGCTGCGCCAGCAATTTGGCCATGGTGACGATATCGGCCAGGTAGGGCACATTGGCCAGGTGCAGTGTTTCATCGGTCAGCAGGCAGGCAGCCATCAGCGGCAGCGCGGCATTCTTCGCTCCCGAAATGGGAATTACTCCTTTAAGCGGTGCACCGCCTATGATGCGGATTTTGTCCATTAGGCAATGAGCTTTTCCACCTTGGGCAGTGTCACGCCGGTCTGCTTCTGGTATTTGCCCTTGCGGTCGCCGTAAGATACTTCGCACACGGACTCGCCTTTCAAAAACAGGAACTGGCAGGCGCCCTCGTTGGCATAAATTTTAGCGGGCAGAGGTGTAGTGTTAGAAAATTCAAGAGTGACGTGCCCTTCCCATTCCGGCTCGAGCGGCGTGACGTTGACGATGATGCCGCAGCGCGCATAGGTGCTTTTGCCAACGCAGATCACCAGCACGTCACGCGGGATGCGGAAATATTCTACCGTGCGTGCCAGCGCAAAGCTATTGGGGGGGATAATGCATACCGGACCCTTGCGGTCGACAAAGCCGTTATTGGCGAAGGCTTTGGGATCAACGGTGGCCGAGTCGATATTGGTGAAGATTTTGAATTCGTCGGCCACGCGGGCGTCGTAGCCGTAAGACGACAGGCCATAGGAGATAACGCCATCCCGGCTCAAATTCTCGACGAACGGCTCGATCATTCCTTTTCTGGCGGTTTCACGAATCCAGTGATCCGGCATGATTCCCACGGCAACTCTCCTCTTCTAAGGGTAATTTAACCTTTTTTACTGAGCGGCCGGGCTTTACGCAAGACAATTGCGTTTGCGCGGCGCATGCGCTAACGTGCGGCCATGACCTCCCGATTGTTCTGCATAACCCTGTTTTTCCTGACGATAGCCGGCTGCTCGCCCAAGGTCGACAATCGCGGTTATGTCAGCGAGCAGAGTATCAAGGACCAGATTGTCGTCGGCCAGACTACGAAAGACCAGGTGAAGGAGAAGCTGGGTTCGCCTTCCGCTCAGTCGAGTTTTGGCGATGAAAACTGGTATTATATCACCGGCCGCAAAGAAGCGTATGCCTTCTTCAGGCCAAGCGTGGTGGAGCAGCAGGTGGTGCGCATCGCCTTCGACCCGTCCGGGGTGGTCACCGGCGTCGATGCGTTCAATAAAGATGATGGCAAAGATTTTGCCATCGCCAAGGGGGCTACGCCTACCGAGGGCCATACGCTGGGCTTCTTCGAGCAGGCGCTGGGCAATATCGGTCGCTTCAATAATCCCGGCAACGCCAATAACCCCACCAATCCCAGCGTGCCCGGCACCGGCCACTGATTCCTGATCAATAAGAGATGGTGAGCGGCACCAGCCCGCTATAGACTCCCGGCGTTGCGTTGGAAGGCACGGTCAGTGTGCCGCCGAGATAGATGGTATCCATGCCTGTGTTGCCCAGTTTGCCGATGGCGGTGATCGCCCCGGCGCCAGCGCTGTAGGTCTTGAAATTGCTTACCCGCAGATTGGACTCGGCGTTGGAGAAAATCAGGAAGGAAGGGGTTTGAATCGAGTATTGCTGCTGCGGGGCACCCTGCACAGCGAAAATGGCGCGTGCCGAATCGCCGGGATTGACGCTGACGGAGCCGCTGGTTGAGCGGGTATTGTCTGGCATGATGGTCACGCTGCCGCCCGATGCGCCCGGGGTGATGAAGCCGAAATTGAGTGCCGTCTGGCTGGTGATGCTCAATGGCTGGACGATAGTGGCTGCTGCGGAAGCGGTCAATGCGCGGCTGTCCGAAGCCGTCAGGACGGACAGCAACAATATCCACGCTTCCCAGTGTTTAATAGGCATAACGCACATCGAGGTCGAAATAGCCATTATACGGGCCGGAAATCGTATTGGTATTTATTTTCAATGTTCCTCCCACTTTTATTCTGGCGCGACCGGTGCCGTCCAGCTTGAAGGTGGCGTTGGGGATCATGGTAAGGTTGGTGACTGAAAGCGAACCGCTTCCTGATTGCGTGCTCATGGCGATGCGCTCAGGCAGGAATACCGACACTTCCTCGGAAGGCTGCCCGAGAATCTCGAATTCCGCCGGTTCCGGCTCGCTCCCGCTGAGCAGGGTGACGCTGCCAGTCAGGCTATGGTTGCCATTGGCGTTGACCGTAATGCTGCCGCTGCCGCTGGTGAAGCTGCCGAAGGAAATAGGAGTGATCTGACGCACGGTAAGGGGCTTGCGGGTTGTCGGGGCGGACAGGCTGTTCTGCATAATGCCTGGGCGTGGGGAAGGCGTGGTTTTTGCCAAGGCGACGCCCAGAGGCATCGTGGCACACAGAATTAATATAATTATGGCTTGTATGAGCAGAGGCATTTTATCATTAAATATCATTAATAAAGATAAGAAATAGCCTGTTTTTCTAAGAATAACAATAAAAAAGAGTTGACTTTATTCATTAATTTTTTATTAATAGCAGTCAATTTATGCGTTATTGATATCACTGGCGACAGGATAACAGGTTACCTTATGATGTTTAATAAAGAACCAATGCGTTGCGGTCTGATTGCGGGCTTGTTTTTGCTGTTTTCTCCGGTGCTGCAGGCATCGCCGATCGCTGCGGAAAACGCGCCCGCTGCTGCTGCCGCTGAGCCGACGGGAACAGGCGACCTGCTGGTGGCACCCACGCGCGTCGTGCTGGAGGGCAGAACCCGTGCCGCCGAAGTGACGCTTAGCAATAAGGCTGCCAAGGAAGCCACTTATCGTATTTCCTTTACCCATCTGCGCATGGATGAAAATGGAAAATATACCGAAATCAGCGAGGAAGCCGCCAAAAAAGACCCTCTTTCCGCTGACGCCATGCTGCGTTATTCGCCGCATCAGGTCACGCTTAAGCCTGGCGAATCGCAGACCGTCAAGGTGATGGCCCGCCCGGTGCAGGGACTGGCCGACGGCGAATATACTTCGCATTTGCTTTTTCGCGCCGTGCCGGATGTGTCGGCAGGACAGGATGTGGAAATGAAAACCGTGCAGCAGGGACAGCTCTCGGTCAGGCTTATTCCGGTGTATGGGGTATCCATTCCGGTGATCGTCCGCCAGGGGACGGTTTCGGCCCAGGCAAAGCTCAGCAATGCGGCGCTTTCCGGTAAAAATCTGACGGTTACCATTAACCGCAGCGGCAATAAATCGGTTTATGGCGATGTCATCGTGACCGATGCTTCCGGCAACGTGGCCGGGCAGGCGCGCGGCGTGGCCGTGCTGGTGCCGAATGCGAAACGCAACGTGCAGGTGCCGTTGAATGCCGGCGCGGCGGGCAACCTCACCATCGAATACCGCGAACGTGAAGAAGAAGGCGGCAAAATCCTCGATAAGGTAACACTGAAGTCTTCGTAAACGGAATTATAAATTTTAATCTCATTTTAACCAAGGAGCTACCAATGAAACATCTTTCTGCATTACATATTCTGGCCATGGGCGCTGCCGCGCTCGTCGCCGCCAGCGACGCCATGGCCCTGTCGGCCACGGCCACGGCCAGCGTCGTTACTCCGTTGACGCTTGCCCAGACGACGGCCCTTAACTTCGGCACCTTGGCTGTCAGCGGCACTGCCGGAACGGTGACCGCTTACGGCGCAACCACTGGCGGCGTGACCGAACTCGGCGGCGCCACCCCGGCGCTGTTTACCGCCACCGGCTCTCCTAACACTAATTTTACCATTGACATCGACCCGACGTCCACGCTGACGAGCGGCGCCAACAGCATGACGGCTACCCTGTCGTTAAACGCTTCCTCCATCGTTACGACCGGCCAGACGGCGACCAACGCCTCCGGCCAGCAGACGTTTAACGTGGTCGGTTCGCTGGCCGTGGCTGCCAACCAGCCCACGGGTACCTACAACGGAACCTATAACGTGACCGCCCATTATTAAAATATAAACTTCAAGGTGGTTAGATAAGGGGGCGGCAATTTGCCGCCCTTTTGCTTTTTAAGGCTATGAGACTGCGCCTGATTCATATCCTGCTCCTGTTGGCCGCAGCCGGGTTAGGAGCGCCCTGTGCTGCCGCCGATGCGCCCGCATCGGCGGATTCGCATGCGCTTACCCTGGTGGAACGTCCGGATGACGATCTGGTGCTGGTGGATCTGCGTCTCGGAAAAACCACCCTGGCCGAATCGATCACCGGCTACACCAACAAGACCAGCCTGATGCTGCCGCTGGGGCAGCTGGCGAATGCATTGCAGTTTGCCATCAAGGTATCGCCGCGCGAGGGGCAGGCGGAAGGCTGGTTCCTGAGTATCGATAATGGCTTTACACTCGATGTCGCTCGTCGCGAGGCAGTAGTAAGCGGAAAGCGCACGAGCATCGCTCCCGGGCTGGTGGAAGCGCATGCCGACGATATCTATGTCGATACGACGCTGCTCAGCCAGTGGTTCCCGCTCGATTTCAATTTCTCCTTCTCGACGCAGGCGGTGACGATAGCGCCGCATGCAGGCGTGCAATTGCCGGTGCAACAGCAGGCCGAGCGCGAGAAGCAGCGCGACGCGCTGGGCCATACCGGCCAGAACATCCCCGACGGGCCGTTCCCGCGAGTGGAAGTGCCATACCAGCTCTATACCATCCCGTTTACTGACCTGAGCTACACCTCCGGCTACGACCAGCAGACGCATACCGGGCTGCATAACGATTTCAACGTGTTGTCCAATGGCGACCTGTTTTACATGCACAGCAGCCTCTACATGGACCGCGCGAACGAATCCAGCCAGCTGCGCTGGACGCTGAGCCGCCGCGACCCCGACGGCAAGATTCTCCAGAGCGACGAATGGCTGAGCAGGACGGCGCT
>JAGWLJ010000041.1 GCA_028873275.1 Pseudomonadota bacterium | reverse complement strand
CCGACGGGAATGCCATCGATCATGTAGACCATCGGCTCGGCCGGCTTGTCGCTCACTGTGTCGGCGGTGGGAATCCCTTCCTGAATGATGACGTCGCTGTTTTTTGCGCCTTCCTTGATGACCTGCATCTTGTTGCGCTCTTTCTTGTTGATCTCGAGCACATCTTCGGCGGTGCGGGCGGTCATGACGCCCATGCCATAGGTGCCGCTCTCCGCCTTGATGTAGACGTAGGGCTCATCCGTGATACCGTATTCCTTGTACCTAGCGCGCATGGCGGCCAGCACCTTCTCCACGCCCGCCGCGACGCAGTCCAGCCCGGTGCGCTCCTTGAAGTCGACGATGCCGCAGCGGTGGAAATGGGGGCATATCAGCCAGGAATCGAGGCCGAACTGTGCGCCGAAGTCATTGGCGAGTTGCTGATAGGCGGCGAAATGCACGCTCTTGCGGCGCTGCCACCAGCCCATGGCTACCGGCGGCAGAACAGGTTGTGCTATTCCGCGCAGAATCTCAGGTGGGCCCGCCGTCATGTCGTTGTTGAGAATGATGGCGTCTGGGGCAAAGCTATTTTCCAGAGTGAGTCTGCCGTTACTGCGCAGGAGCGGATATTCCGTCAGCGTTCCATTATCCGGCACCTCCAGCACCGTAGGCTGGCCGGGCGATGCGATCAGGCTCCCCAACTGCGCTTCCAGCCCGGTCCCCTCGAACAGCGACAGCAATACGGTCAGGTTTTCGAGATAATGCAGATTGCGCGTGTGGTTTTCCGGGATGATAAGGATGCGCTTCGCCTGCGGGTAATGCTCGGCGAAGAAACGGGCGATGAAGCGCGAGGCGCGCCCGCGCGCCATCGGCGACAGGTTATTGAATCCCGCCGGGTAGAGGTTGGTGTCGACGGGCGCCAGCCGGAAACCGGAATGGCGCAGGTCGACCGAGGTGTAAAAGAACGGCGCGGCTTCGGCGCGTCTGGCGGCGAACCAGCGCTCGATCTCGTCATGGCGGGTATCGTCCAGCTTGCGCAGGGAGGCAAGAATGTCAGGCATGGGACTCCATGGGCGCGCAGGCGGGTTTTTCTTCCCAGTCGCCCAGCCAGCATTGCAGGCAGGCCAGCGCTGCCACCGCCGCCGTGTCAGCGCGCAGGATGCGGGGGCCCATGCCGAAAGGCTTGACGAAAGGGGTGGATTTGAGCATGCGATGTTCTTCGGCGGAAAACCCGCCCTCCGGGCCGATCAAGAGGCCGAACGGGCCGTGAGGCAGGGAGGAAAGCAGGAGCCTGAGCGTGGTGCCGCCGCCGCTTTCATCGCCATAGAACAGGATGCGGTCTTCCGGCCAGTGGGCCAGCAGGGCAGGGAGGTCTTTGAAGGCTTCGATGCGCGGCACGTCCATGCGTTCGCATTGCTCCGCCGCTTCGATGGCATGCGCCTCCAGCTTCTCCTGATTGATGCTTTTAACGACGGCATGGCGCGTGAACACCGGCAGCAGGGCAGACGCCCCCAGCTCCACCGCCTTTTCCGCTACCAGCTCCGTCTTGCCCTTGATCGGCGCGAAAGCCAGCCACAGATCGGGGCTGCGCTTCTGGAGGCGCAGCAGGCGTGACACCTCCAGCGTTACCGATTTCTTCGCTACATATTCGACGCTGGCCAGCCATTCGCCGTCATGGCCGTTGAAAACGGCGATGCTGTCGCCTGCCTTGCGTCGCATAACCTGCGCCAGGTAATGCGACTGGCCCTGGCCCAGCGTCAGGCGCTCCCCGGCGACCAGTGGTTGCGGAACGTAAAGGCGGATGTCAGGTTTGGGTTGCGTCATGGCGGCGCACACGCTAAAGGTTTGAAGGTTAAATGTAAATAGATATGCAACTGGCCATCTCCCCCTATCTCCGCCTGATGCGGCTCCACCAGCCGGTGGGCATATGGCTGCTGCTCTGGCCATGCTGGTGGGCGATTGCGCTGGCCTCTCCCGGCTGGCCGTCGCTGCGCCTGTTGCTGTTATTCGGCCTGGGCGCGGTGCTGATGCGCGGCGCCGGATGTATTATTAACGATATGGCCGACCGCCGCTTCGACCGGCAGGTAGAGCGCACGCGGCAGCGTCCCCTGGCCAGCGGCGAGTTGGGCATGATACAGGCAGCCGTCCTGTTGACGTTGTTATTGGTAGCTTCGGCGATCATCGCGGCAGCATTGGGCAAGATCGTATTCCTGTGGGCGGCGCTGTCGCTGCCACTGGTGGCGACGTACCCATTTATGAAGCGCATCACCTGGTGGCCGCAGCTTTTTCTGGGGCTCACCTTCAACTGGGGCGCGCTGGCCGGTTGGGCGGCGGTGCGCGGCACGGTGGAGCTGCCGGCGCTGTTTTTATATCTGGGCGGGATTTTCTGGACACTGGGTTACGATACCGTCTACGCCCATCAGGATAAAAAAGACGATGCCCGCATCGGCGTGCGTTCCTCGGCTTTAAGGCTGGGAGGCCATACAAAGCGCGCCGTCGGGGTATTTTACCTGCTCGCGCTCGGTTTCTGGCTGCTCGCCGGGTGGAACGTCGGCAGCGGCTTATTATTTTTTATGGCTTTTTTATTTGCCGAGCTTCAGATGGGGTGGCAGATTTGTAAGATTAACATCGACGATCCAGATTCTTGCCGCCGCGTCTTCCTTTCCAACGCCGCGCTTGGCTGGCTGGTCTTTGCCGGTTGCCTGGCGGCTCATTTATAGGTACTTCAGCGTTTATGGATATTTTACTGGTGGAAGACAATAAATCCGACGCGTTCCTGCTCAAGGAGCTATTCGCAAAGAAAAGCAATGCGCCGGAAATTCACTGGGTTGTCGATGGCTATGACGCGCTGGATTACGTCTTTCGCCGCAAGCAATACCAGGATGCGCCGCGGCCGGATGTCATCCTGCTCGATCTCAAGCTCCCGCGCATCAGCGGTTACGAGGTGCTCAAGCAGATCAAGTCGGTTCCGGGCTATGCCGATATTCCCGTGGTCATTCTCACGACGTCGCTCAATCCGCTGGACCATACGCAGTGCAAAGCGCTCGGGGCCGATATCTGCCTCTCCAAGCCTTATGGCCTCAAGGACTATGAAAGCATGGTGCAGCGGCTGATGAGCTGGGCGGCGCTGCGCGTCCTCGACGAGGCTATGATGACCAGCGGCGTTGCCCATTAATCCCACTTCACGTTGCATCTTTCCCAAAGATTGCTAATGCTGGCATGATTTTGGGGAAACATATGCATTACCTCGTGACAGGCGGTTGCGGATTTATCGGCTCGCATCTGGTGGAGCGGCTGCTGGCCGGCGGCCACCTGGTAACCGTTATTGACGATCTGTCGAGCGGCAGGCGCGATAATATTCCTGCGCAGGCCGGGCTGCTGGTGTCCGATATCACCACGCCCGGGATATTCGATTCCGTTATTGAAAACATCGACGGCTGCTTTCACCTGGCGGCGATTGTGTCCGTGCAGCGCTCGATGACCGAGTGGCTGAGGACACACCAGGTCAATGTGGACGGAACGGTGGCGCTGTTCGATGCGCTGGCGCGCCGCGGCCGCAGGATCCCGGTGGTGTTCGCTTCCTCGGCCGCGGTGTACGGCGACAGCCAGGAGCTTCCGCTAAAGGAAACCGCTCATTGCGCGCCGCTTTCGGCCTATGGGGCGGATAAGCTGGCCTGCGAGTGGCACGGGCGCCTCGCCGCCCAGGCGCACGGCATCCCCACCACCGGCCTGCGTTTCTTCAATGCCTATGGGCCGCGACAGGATGCATCTTCGCCGTATTCCGGGGTGATCTCCATTTTTGCGAGCCGTATGCGGGCAGGGAAGGCGCTGACGATTTTCGGCGACGGTGGCCAATCGCGCGATTTTATTTATGTGGGCGATGCGGTGAATGCGCTAGCGGCTTCCATGCAGGCGCTGGAAGCGCAGCGTCTTACACATGGCGTTTTCAATATCTGCACAGGCATCTCCACCACGATCAATGATTTGGCAAAGGCGATGGCATCCGTCAGCGGATCGAATTCCGAAATCCGGCATGCTTCGCCGCGTGCAGGGGACATACGCGCCTCCGTCGGCGATCCGGCGCTTGCCGCCAAAGAATTTGGCTTCAGGGTTTCCATTCCGCTTCAGGAAGGATTGAAGCGCCTTATGGCGGAGTAATTTCGGCTAAGCGGCTCGGCGTTTCTCTGCCAGCGCCTGGATTCTTCCATTCAGGTCATTGGGATCGAAGGGCTTCGACATATAATCGTCCATGCCTGCCGACAGGCATTTGCTGCGGTCCTCATGCAGGGCGTGGGCGGTGATCCCGATGATAGGCAGATGCGGCAGGCTCATCGCTTTCTCGCGCTCGCGGATTTTCTGCGTGGCCATGTAGCCGTCCATTACCGGCATGCGTATGTCCATCAGCGCGAGATCGAAGGAGGAATGCGCCAGCTTTTCAACGGCCTCCTGGCCGTTCCTGGCCACTTCGCAGTGGTAGCCCATCTGCCGCAGGATCGTCGCTGCCACCAGGATATTGGGCTGATAATCCTCGACCAGCAATATGCGGAGCCGCTTCTTCTCGCGGCGTTCATGCACGGGAATAGGTTCTTCCCTGGGCGCTGCGCTGCCCGGCTGCACGGCGCAGGGCAGGTAAACAGTGAATGAAGTGCCTTGCCCGACGGTGCTTTTTACCTCGATGCTGCCGCCCATCAGCTCGGCGAGCATCCTGGTGATGGCAAGCCCAAGGCCGGTGCCGCCATACTGGCGCGTGATGGAGTTGTCGGCCTGCACGAATTTATCGAAGATGCTGCCCAGTTTCTTTTCCGGGATTCCGATGCCGGTATCGGTGACCTGCAGGCACACGGCTTTGCCGCCCGCTTTGCCCATGCATGAAAAAATCTTGACGGTAACGCTGCCGGCCTCGGTGAATTTGACGGCGTTGCTCAGCAGGTTCATCAGTATCTGGCGGATGCGGGTGCTGTCCCCGGTGAACTTTTCACTGAGGGCTTCTTCATAGTCCAGAAGCAGTGCTATGCCTTTTTCCTTCGCCTTGACGGACATGATGGTAATCGCTTCCTCCGCCAGTTTCTTCAGACTGAACGGCTTACGCTCCAGCTGCACCTGGGCGTTCTCGATTTTAGCGATATCCAGCAGGTCGTCGATTAGCGCCATCATGGATTGCGCGCTGAGCTGCAGGGTTTTGACAAGCTCCTGCTGCTTGGCGGCGGTGATCTCTTTGACCGTTGCCAGGATATTGGCGATTCCCACCACCGCATTCATCGGCGTGCGGATCTCATGGCTCATATTCGCCAGGAAATCGGATTTGGCCTGGTTGGCCATTTCCGCTTTCGCCAGCGCGTCCTCGGCGATTCTCTTGGCTCTGGCGTTTTCGTCGATAAACGCCTTGAGCTGCTGCTCTATTTTTTTGCGCTCGCTGACATCGCGTACAATTTTCGATGCGCCGATGATGCGTCCGCTGCAATCGCGGATGGGGGAAACTGTTAGCGCTACGTCGATGAGGCGGCCGTTCCTGCCCTGGCGAACGGTGGCCAGCTGTCGCACCGGTTCGCCTTTACGCGCCTGTCCGAGGATATATTGCTCTTCCTTGTATTTCTCCGGGGGGATCAGAAGGCTGACATGCTGGCCGACGGCTTCTTCAGCGGTATAATCGAAGAGCATGCTGGCGGCATGGTTCCATGAAGTGATGATGCCGTCCAGCGTAATGCTGATAATGGCGTCGTCCGAAGATTCGATGATGCTGGCGAGAAACGCCTTGCTGGCTTCGGAATGCTTGCGTTCCGTGATGTCCGTCGAGATGCCATATACGGCATACATCCGGTCGGCGGCGTCATAGAGAGGGAATTTAACGGAGATATAGGTATGCATGCCGTCAGGAAGCGCGAGCGTTTCTTCGCATTCGAGGGCCTCATTTTTTTCGATCACCGCAAGGTCATTTCTCCGAATCAAATCCGCATTTTCTTTGGAAAAAAGTTCATAATCGGTCTTGCCGATGATATCTTTTTCCTCAAGGCTGAGAATGGTGGCCAGGGTATTGTTCACTTCCAGGTAGCGCCCCTCAAGGTCTTTGAAATATACGGGCCTTCCCGCATGATCCATAATGGCTTTGAGCCTTGCACTGTCGCTTTGCCTCAGCGCGTCCTGGGCTTTTTTTAATTCGGTGATGTCGCGGATAATGCCGACAAGAATCAACTCGCCGCCGGGCGTTTTGAAGCAGGCTTTCTTGGTGGAGATGATATGCGTGACACCATGCGCATCGGTGAAGTTTTCGACGTTGATGTTTTCCTTGCCGCTGGCGAATACTTCCTCGTCTTTTGCCCAGAAAACATCGGCCTCTTCCTTGGGGAAGAAATCATAATCGCTCTTACCCAGCAATTCTTCCTCGGTCTTCCCGAACAGGTTCCAGAGTGCCGCGTTGCCCTCGATCCAGCGGTGCTCCCGGTCTTTGACAAAGATAGGATCGGCGACGTGGTTGATAATGTTTTTCAGGAAGGCCTGCGACTCGCGCATGGCCGACGTATAGAGCTTTAGATTGGCCATGATACTCCCTGATGATAGCTAATTTTTTTCAACACATTATCCGCGATGGCTAGCCAATGCAAATAAATCCCTGCATGGGATCGGCATATTGCACACTATATTGTTGTAGATATAAGCCATATTCCCTTTCAGAAAATCCTCATTATAGTGCGGTAGCTTTACAGGAGGGCGAACGTGCAACGCTATAAATCCGTGCTGTTTTCTATTCTCGGCATCGCGCTTTCCACGGCGCTCTGCCTGGGGGTGGCGGAGGCGATTATCCGCATCAAAAATAGCTCCATGACCAATTACGACATCGAGATGTGGCGCTATGCGCGCGAGCTCAAGGTTAAAAGCCCGGATCCGGCGCTCGATTTCGATCACCGGCATTTCGTTTCGGCGGTATTGCAGAACGTAAATATACGCCTCAATGAATGGGGGTTGCGCGGTGGGCCGGTGCAGCCGCTGCCGCCGGACGGGCGGCGCATTCTGTTCCTCGGCGGTTCGATCACGCTGGGCTGGGGTGTGCCGGAGGAGCAAACGCTGGAAGCGCGGCTGCAGGCAATGTTCGATCAGGCAGGCGCGAAGGTGCAGGTGCTCAATGCCGGCATCGGCAATTATAATACCGAGCGTTATACCTCACGCTTTTTCAAAGAGCTGACCGGCCTGGAGCCTACCGATATCGTGGTGCAATATTTTCTGCGCGACGCCGAGGCGCTGCCGCCCGGCGGCGGCAATTTGCTGCTGCGCCACAGTGAGATTGCGCTGACATTGTGGATCGCCTGGCACCGGCTGTTCGACCGGCAGGATGAGCAGTCGCTGGTCGATCATTACCGTGAGGCATACCGGCCTGATGCGCCGGGATTTCTTGTCATGCAGCAGAAACTGGGGCAATTGGCGGTATATGCCAGAGAACATCATATCCGCCTCTATCTGGCCATGACGCCGGATGTGCATAACCTGATGAATTATCCCTTTGGTTTCGTGCATGACGCCATGAGGCAGATCGCGCAGAAGGACGGTTACACCTATATCGACCTGTTGCCGGCCCTGCAGGGGCAGCCGCCGCAGGCGTTGTGGGCGATGCCGGGCGATCCGCATCCGAGCGCGCTCGGGCACCGGCTGATGGCGGAAGCTATTTTCCCGGTCATCTCTCAGACTGCTGCAGCGCCGTAATGCTATTCAGTTCGCCCGTTTTCTTTCTTTTCTTCGCCGGTTATTTCTTGTTGCACCTGGCGCTGCCGGTGCGCTGGCGGCCGTACCTCATCATTGTCGGCAGCACACTGTTCTATGCCTGGTGGAAGGTGGGGTTCGTATGGATTCCCTACCTGCTGATGGCCATCGCCTTTTATGGTGTGCTGTGGATGGAGCGGGCGGGGACGTCCGAAACGCGCCGGCGGCGCATGGTTCTTGCGGTGATCGCCCTGTTCCTCCCGCTGGCGTTTTTCAAATATACCAATTTTCTTTACCGCGATGTCATCGGTCCGTTTTTCGGATGGACGGGAACCTTGATCGATCTGCCGTTGCCGCTGGGTGTCTCCTTCGTCACCTTTACGCTGACGGCTTATATTGTCGATTGCTGGCGCGGCCGGTTTGAGGGGCGGCGCAAACTCTCTACCGTGCTGGCCTATGTGCTGTTCTTCCCGCATCTGATTGCCGGGCCTATCCTGCGTCCCATCGAACTGATCCCGCAGCTGGAGCATCCGCGCCCGCAGCGCAGGGTGGCATATACGGCCGCCATCGCCGTTTTCACCCTGGGGCTGGTGAAGAAGCTGGTATTCGCTGATCCGATCGGCGAAGCAGTGGACGCTGCCTATGCCGCGGCGGCGCCGGACGGGCCGCAGGCGCTGCTGGCGCTGTATGGCTTCGCCGTGCAGATCTATTGCGATTTCAGTGGTTATACCGATATGGCCATCGGGCTGGCCATGCTGCTGGGCATCCGCCTGCCGCGCAATTTCGCCCGGCCCTATATGGCTGCCGGGCTTAGCGATTTTTGGCGGCGCTGGCATATCACCCTGTCGTCCTGGCTGCGCGATTACCTGTATATCCCGCTGGGCGGCAGCCGGGGCGGGATGATGAAGGACATGCGCAACATCATGATCACCATGCTGCTGGGCGGGTTGTGGCACGGCGCGCACTGGACGTTCGTAATCTGGGGTGGCGTGCACGGGCTGGGCATCGCCGCCATGCACCTGCTGCGCCGCTTCCGCAGGGCGCCGCTCTTGCCGCGCTGGCTTTCAGTGCTGCTGACGTTTCATTTTGTCACCGCTGCCTGGGCGTTTTTCCGCGCCGCCACCCCGGCGCAGGCGCTGCACATGCTGGTGACGCCTTTTCTCTGCGGATGGAGTGGCGGAATGGCGTTTATTACCGGGGCCGCTTTTCCATTATTCCTGCTGGCGGCGTTTTTTATGTGCCATCCGTTCGACGATCACCGCCGCATCCGCTTTCTGGCGCGTCGCCTGCGCCCGGAGATACTATGGCCGCTCATCGCATTTTTCTGGATCATGGCTATCACTGTCAGCCAGGGCAGCTCCGCCAAGTTTGTCTATTTCGATTTCTAGTACGAATTGAACGCGCTTGA
>JAGWLJ010000302.1 GCA_028873275.1 Pseudomonadota bacterium | reverse complement strand
GTAGTGAAAGTAGGGATGACAAATCCGTTACACACATTCAAGGTGCTCATCGCCGATGCCGACCAGCATTTGTCGCTGGTCCTGCGGCAGATGCTGAACAAGATGGGCTTCACCAACGTCGAGATGACGCGTAGCGGCCAAAAAGCCATGAGCCTGCTCAAGCAGGCGCCGTATGATTTCGTCATCACCGACTGGAACCTGAAGGATGCCGACGGCCTTTCCCTCATCAACCACATCCGCCGCGATCCCGCCTCCGCCAATATCAGCCTGCCCATCATCATGCTGACCGGTCAGGCCGAGGAGTCCGACGTGCTCCTGGCGCGCGACCGCGGCGTCAACGAATACGTGGTCAAGCCGTTTTCGGCGCGGGCGATTTATAACCGGCTGGAGCGCATCGTCGAGTCCCCGCGCAATTTCATCGTGGCAGGGGATTTCGTCGGGCCCGACCGCCGCAACAAAAGCACTCCGCCGGAAGGCGTGCCGGAGCGGCGCACGGCCAGGGTGGCGCCCACGCTTCCGCCGCACGACACCGCCGCCAAATCGCAGGGCGGCAGGTCGAAAATCTGGCTGCCGGACAAGCGGCTTAAGAAGAAGCTGGGGCACAGCGTGACGCTGGACTCCCTCATCACCCCGGCGGTGCTGAAGGAAGCGCAGGCGACCATCGACGCCATCAGCACCGATTCGCTGCAATGGATCAAGGCCGACCTCAGGGAGCTGGTATCGCTGCAGCACGCCATCGCTACCGACCGGAATCCGGCGCTGCTCGTGGACGCCATGGCCGAGCTGGCCTTGCTCATCAGCTCGCGCGCCGGCACCTTCGGCTATAACGGCGCGTCGGAAGTGGCGTATCACCTGTACCTTTTCTGCCGCAACAAGCTGAATCCGGCCAATCCCAACCATCACACCATCGTCGCCAAACATGTCGAGGTGCTGCAGGTGATTTTCGGCAGCGGCATGCAGGCAAGCGGCGATGTATCGCCGATTGTCATCGAACTCAAGAACCTGACGCGCAAATATGCATCGTAACGACGCACTGGCGGCGCTCAGGGCGCTGATGAAGAAACGGAAGCTCGCCGCCTATGTGCAGCCGGTGCATGACGAATATTTGAACGAATATCCGCCCGCCTGTAACCGGCGCATCGAGTGGCTGACCGGGTTCACCGGCTCGGCGGGAACGGCGGCGGTACTGGCAAAAAAGGCGGCCTTCTTCACCGACGGGCGCTACACGCTGCAGGCTGGTAATCAGGTAGGAAAAGAATTCGAGCAGCATAACAGCGGCGAGCTCGCGCCGGATGCGTGGCTGGCGCAGCAGCTGAAAGCGGGCGACCGCGTCGGCTACGACCCGAAGCTCACCACGCCCGGCATGGTGCGGCGGTGGGACGCGGCGCTTAAAGCGCAAGGCGTCAGGCTGGCGCCGGTGGCCAACCTGGTGGATGCCGTCTGGAAACATCGCCCGGCCGCGCCCGCCACGCCTATCATGGTGCACGATATTCAATATGCCGGTGAAACCTCCGCCGCCAAATGCCGTCACATCGCCAAACAACTGAAGGCGCTTGGCGCCGATGCCGCCGTTATCGCCGCGCCGGACGCGGTGTGCTGGCTGCTTAATATCCGTGCGCGCGACGTCGAGAACGCGCCGTTAGTGCTTGCACCCGCCATCCTCGATGCGCGTGGGAATGTGCAACTCTATATCGATGTGTCACGCTGCGATGCAGCGGCAAAAAAGCATTTGCGGTCAGTGACATTGCACGATCCTTCCAAGCTCGCCAATGATTTGAAATCGCTGGGGAAAAAGAAGATGCGCGTACTGTGCGATCCGCAATCGACGCCGGTGTGGTTCTCGCAAAATTTAAGCAAGGCGGGTGCGA
>JAGWLJ010000040.1 GCA_028873275.1 Pseudomonadota bacterium | reverse complement strand
CCTCGTAACCCGTCTTGACCAGCCGCTTGAAGAAGGCGGAGAAGCGGCCGCGCCTGATCTTGCGCTCGTAATCCTCCCAGCTCCTGACCCACGCCGCCTGGATGACGCGGCGCTCGCCGGCGAATGGCTTGTGGCCGTGCCAGGAATTATCGGTACGGGCGAAGGCAAAGAAAGTGCCGAAAGTAGGCGGCACTTCCGCTGCCGTGTCGTCGAAACTCCTGTCGTTTCTCAGCACACGCAGCCGCCCGGCGTCGCCCTCCGGCCAGGTATCGTTGAGGTAGACCAGCGAGGTAGCCAGCTTGGCCTGGCCGTCGTTATGGATGTTGCCAGCCTTGAGATCCGAGTATTTGCGCACGGTGATAATGCACGGCTTGCCGCGCAGATCGACGCCCAGCTTCTCGGAAAGAATCTCCGCCAACTCGGGACTTTCCATGTCTTTAAGCAAAGCGTCAAACGCGCCTTGACGCTTCATGAGGGAAAGCGGCAGATAACCGGCCTTGCGGATATCGGGAAAATCGCGCTTCAGCGCCGGGGCCATCTCCGAGGGCAATGTGTTGGAAGCGATGATATAGGGGTACGGGTCGCGCATCGCCGGTGCAGCAGCAATGGCCTCAAGATTAAGAATCCGCGGCGGCGCGGCAGCATAAGCAGGCATGGTTGACATATGGCAGCTATTTTAGGCCCCCTGCCCCTCCTGTCAACGCCAATAAAAACAGCCGGGGCGCATGTCCCGGCTGTTTTAGCATTGACGGCAAGATTATTTCTGGCCGTTTTCTTCGTGATGCTCTTCACGGCGCTCTTTGCGTTTGCCGCGAGCTTTCTGCTGGTGAATATCCTTGCTGTCCTTGTTCAGCTCCTTGTTGAGCTTGCGCTGCTCGCGCTTGGTGAGATGGCCGTTATGCTTGGCCTCGTCCTTGCTCTCTTGGGCGGCGACGCGCTCGTCGCGCTTCTCGTCGCGAGCGGCCTGACCCTGCGTCATGGTGCCGTTGGCTTCACCGGCGTTGATGCGGTTCTGCTGGTCCTGGAGGCGGTTGTCGATCTCATTGACCCGCGGATGGCCGGGAACATTCGTATCGGCGTTCTGCGCGAATACGGGAGCGGAAAAGCCCAGCGCCATCAGCAGCGCCAGCGTGGAAATCTTATTCATAATGAATCCTTTCTTAGAGTGGTTGAAAAGCAGTTAACGGATTCATCCTATAGCGATGGCGATTACCGCCGCATGGAAGGAAGATTAATTCCACGTCATGCATTCACCCCCGAAAAAAAACGGCCGGAGCATTGCCCCGACCGTTTTTTGAAGTATCGAAGAGGGATTACTGGCCCTGCTTCGGAGCATCCATATGCTCTTTCTTCTCGTGCTTTTCTTTGGCCTTTTCGAGATGCTTCTCGCGCTTCTCTTTCTTTTCCTTGTGCATTTTGTGCTTATGCTTGTGCATTTCCTTCTTTTCTTCGGAAGCAGCCGGCTTGTCCTTGTGCATTTCCTGGCCGCCCTGATTCATTTCTTCATGCTGCAGGATGGAGGGATTAGCCGGATTGAGCTGAGCGTGGGCGGGAGCGGCGAGGCCGATGGCAGCCAGCAGCGCCAGCGTAGAGACTTTTTTCATGGTTGGTCCTTTCTGAATTAATTGGTTATTGAAACAGATAACAGAATTGATCCTAATGGGATTGCCATTACGGCGCAATGAGGGAAACATTAAATCCTTGTCATGTAAAGTTCTCTTTCTGTTCAATGCATTAAGAGTTACCACGGTCACCTTCCCCTAACAGCTGCCGCACGAAGGGAACAGTGACGTTCCGACGCCCGGCCAGCGCAGCGGAATCAATGGTTTCCACCAGTCTTTTGGCCTCGGCCAGCGAGCGCTCCATGCGCGGCAACAGCCATGCGATCACCTCTTCATCGACTTTCATCTGGCGGTCGGCAAACTGCTTCCGCATGGAAGCCGCCAGCACCGCGTCGTCCGGCTGCTCAATGGCCACCAAAGGTAGCGACAGTAACCGTGAAGTCAAATCGGGCAGTGCTAGCGCCAGTCGGGAGGGCGGTGCATCGGCAGTCAGCAGCAGCCCGCAAGCGGATTCCCGCGTGACATTGAACAGGTGCAGCAACCTGGCTTCATCATTCAGTTGCTCGACATCTTCGATGGCCCAGTGTCCCGCCATCGCATCTGGCGCAATCTCGGCAAGCTGCACGGCGGCCAGGAGCCGAGCCTGGGAGCGCGCCGCCCATAATTGCGCCAGATGCGTCTTGCCCGAGCCTCTCGGGCCGTGGATAAAAAGCGCATGCGCGGGCCAACCGGGCCAACGGATAACCCATTCATATGCATCGCGATTACAGCCCGAGACAAAGAAATTATCCTCGGAGTAGTGAGGCGAAAGATGGAGCGGCAGGGAGTATTGAGACATCAGGGTTTGAGGCCGATCAGCGGCTCGCCTTTGTAATAATCGCTCTGCAGGTAGCGGGCGACGGCGAAGCGGATCAGCACGCCAATGATGGCAGTGGCCGGCACCGCCAGCAAGATGCCCACGAAACCGAACAACGCCGCGCCCGATAGCATGCCGAAGATGATCCATACCGGGTGCAGCCCCACCTTCTCGCCTACCAGCTTGGGCGTGATAACATAGCCCTCCATAGGCTGGCCGATCAGGTATACCGCCAGCACCGCCAGCACCGGGCCGTAATTGTCGAACTGCGCGGCAGCCACTGCCAGCGCCGTGACCATCGCCAGCAGTGAGCCGATATAGGGAAAAATCAGCAACAGCCCGGTGACGAGCCCGATGACGATGCCGAACTTGAGCCCGACGATTGATAACGCCACGGCATAATAGGTCGCCAGAATTAGGCAGACAGTCAGCTGGCCCCGGATGAAGCCGGCCAGCGTACGGTCAATGACAGAAAGCTGGCCGCGAATGGTGACGGCATGCTCCCTGGGCAGCAGCTTATCCATTCGCGCCACGATAGTGTTCCAGTCAAGCAGCAGATAAAACGTTACCACCGGTGTGATCAACACCAGCGACAGGAGCGTCAGCAGCGCCAGCCCCGAATGAAATGCGCCGCCGATGAATTCTTCGACCAGTTTCAGGGCAATGCCGGATATGTCTGCCGCCGCGCTCTGCAAGCTTTTGGCCGGCGCCACGCTGCCCAGGACTTCCGACGCCAGCGGCGCATAACGCGCCTCTAAATCGCTGACATATCCCGGCAGGGCGGCAATGAGGTCGGAGCACTGGCTGACGATCACCGGAACGATGAAAAGCGACAGCAGCACGATGCTGACAAAGAAGCCGACCAGCACACCCACCGTCGCTAGCCCGCGCGCTGCGCCGCGCTTTTCCAGCCGGTCGACCAGCGGATGCAGGAAATAGGCGATGAAGATGCCGAGCACGAATGGCAGCAGGATGGCGCGGATCAGGTAAACGAAGACCAACAGCAATATGCCGATGATGATCCAGAACGGCCAGCGGCGATGCGTCATAACCGCTCAGTCATAGGATATGACCCAGTAATTGCTGCCCTTGACCAGGCGCAGGTTCTGGGCGCTGATGCCATTGGCCAGCGAATCCGGCGTGCCGCGGTAGTGCACCAGCATGTCCACCTGCTGCGGGGACATGGCGATCAGGTCGATCTTGTCGATCATCGGCAGCGATTGCAGTTTGGCGCGCAGCTGCGTCCACGAAGCCAGCGTCGTAATGCTGGCCAGCACCATCACTGTGTTGCGCTCGCCGCCATGCACCAGCTTGACGCTCTCAGCCTCCTCGCTCTTCTTGTGCTGCAGGCTGTCGATGATGTCGCGGGCGGCGCGGGCCAGCAGCATATCCTTGGTTTCCTGCGGGTCAGCGCGGTAGGTGAGCAGGTTGACCTCGTTGGAGGTGCGGTTGACCCGGCGCTTGACCACGGTCAGCACCATGTCGGGCGTATGGGTGAATTTGGCCTGCAGCAGCACGATGTCACTGATGCCGTAACGGATGGTGAGCGGCGCCAGGGCGGCATAGGTGGCCGAGGCCAGCGTTTTGGTGTCCACCACCGAGATATCCGCATTGTCGCCGAACGGCACCACCACGTCGCCGGACGCGACCTCCAGACCAACCGTGCGCCATACCGGCATCCATGGATTATTTTCCTCCCACAGCATGGCCACGCCGTCTTCCTCATAGCCAGGCAGCACCAGGAACGAGCCGGCAACCGTGGCTTCCGTGCCCTGGGCGGCCTCCGATCCCTTGCCGATCAGGGTGCTGATCTGGTCGCCGTCGAAGGTGACGAGCAGCCGCGCCCGGTAGCGGTTGCTGGAGATCTTTTCCTCCAGCACCTCGGTGCCGCGCACGATGGCGGCCACCTTGTTATCGTCCAGGTTGTTGAGGATGCTCTGCACCTGCTCGGGCGTGGTCAGTTTTCCCAGCAGGTCGGCCAGGGCGTCGCGCTGGCCCTTGACCATCGCTTGCGAGCGGGCATCGGCGGCGTCCTTGCCGGTGACATCGACGCTGGCTTCACTGTTGACCAGCGCCTCCCCCGCGCGGGCAGACGGCGGAAGCAGCAGAAAGGCGGCCAGGATAAGGGTCAAAAGCAGGCGCATGGCAAAACGCTTGAAGTCTTGGAATTCTGCCATTACTCATACTCATTCGGGAGCCAAACCGCAATGGGGAAGAAATGAAAAAGGGCAAATCGGCAACCTACAAACAGGCCGGGGTCGATATCGATGCCGGGGATGCGCTGGTCGACCGTATCAAGCCCCTCGCCCGCGCTACGCGGCGCATCGGCTCGATGGACGATCTGGGCGGCTTCGGCGCGCTGTTTGATCTCAAAAAAACCGGGTACAAAGATCCACTGCTGGTCTCCTCCACCGACGGGGTCGGCACCAAGCTCAAGATCGCGCAGGCGATGGGAAAGCACGACACCATCGGCATCGACCTGGTCGCCATGTGCGTCAACGATCTGGTGGTGCAGGGCGCTGAACCGCTGTTCTTTCTCGACTATTTCGCTACCGGAAAACTCGAAGTCGGCGTGGCCGAACAGGTCATCAAGGGCATTGCTGAAGGATGCCGGCAGGCAGGCTGCGCGCTGGTCGGCGGCGAGACGGCAGAAATGCCCGGCATGTACAAGGCCGGCGAATACGATCTGGCCGGATTCTCCGTGGGTGCGGTGGAACGCAAAAACCTGCTGCCAAGGAAAGATATCAAGGAAGGCGACGTCGTACTGGGATTGGCTTCCAGCGGCGTGCATTCCAATGGCTTCTCGCTGGTGCGGCATATCATGAAAACAGAGAAGCTGGATTATGATTCCCCGGCGCCGTTCGACAGGAAAAAAACGCTGGGCGAGATTCTGCTGACACCGACGCGCATCTATGTCAAAAGCTGTCTGCAAGCTATCCGCGCCTTCCCCGATGACATCAAAGCGCTGGCGCATATCACCGGCGGCGGCATCGTCGGCAACGTGCCGCGCGTGCTGCCGGATCATCTGATGATGCAGGCGGAGGATAACTGGCCGCGACCGGAAATATTTAAATGGCTGCAGCAAGTGGGGAATATTTCCTGCCATGAAATGCATCGTACCTTCAATGAAGGCATTGGCATGGTAATAGTGGTTTCAAAATCCGCAGCGGTAGCCATTGAGAAGTCGTTAGGCAAAGAGGGCGAAAAAGTGTTCCGCCTGGGCGTCATGGCGCCGCGCGGCAGAAAAGAAGCAGTGGCACTCACGTGAAGAAAAAAAAAATCGGTGTGCTCATCTCCGGCGGCGGCAGTAATCTGCAAGCGCTGATCGAAGCCTGCGCCGCAGCCGATTATCCCGCAGAAATCTCTGTCGTCATCTCCAATAAGGAATCGGCTTACGGGCTGAACCGTGCGCGCGAACACCATATTCCAGCGCATATTATCAATCATAAGGACTATGAAACGCGCGAGGCATTCGACGACGCCATGCACACGCTGCTCATGCATCACCAGGTAGACATCGTCTGCCTGGCCGGGTTCATGCGGCTGCTGTCGCCGGCCTTCGTCAAGCGCTGGCAAGACCGCATGCTCAACATCCATCCGTCGCTGTTGCCGGCCTTCAAGGGCGCGCACGCGCATGAGGACGTGCTGGCGTCGGGCGTGCGATTTTCCGGCTGCACGGTGCATTTCGTGCGCCCGGAAATGGACAGCGGTCCAGTCATCGTACAAGCCGTGGTGCCGGTGTTGCCGCAAGATACGCTGGAGACGCTGGCCGCCCGCGTGCTGGAACAGGAGCACCGCATCTACCCGCTGGCCCTGCGTTGGCTGGCAGAAGGGCGGCTCTCCGTGTCGGGCAACAAGGTAATGGTCAAAAGTGCGAAAGCCGCCGATGGAGCGTTGATTAACCCTCTCTAATCCTGCAGACGCATAGCGTTAGCACAGAATTCTTCTATATATCGAAGAAGATCCTGTTCCTCGCCTAAGGCTCGCGCAGGATAAAAAAAGGGCTCCCGAAGGAGCCCTTTTCCTTAGCAGTCAAACTCAGCGTTATTGGCCCTGAGTCTGGGTATCCTGATGATGGTGGTGATGATGATGTTTCTTCTTCACCGGAGCCGGCGCAGCGGCAGCTTCAGCCGCAGGAGCCGGGTTAATCAGGTTGAGCTGGATCTCGACGCGGCGATCCGGAGCCAGGCAAGCAATACGCTCGTCACGCGGCATCTTGGGATCGCACTTGGCGAAGGCATCGGTCTCGCCCAAGCCCTCGACACGCACCTTGCGGGTCTTGAGACCTTTGGCGGCGAGGTAATGCTTCACGGTCTCGGCGCGGCGCTCAGACAGCTTCTTATTGTAGCTGGACTTACCGATGGGATCAGCATAGCCAACGATGTCGACGCTCTGGACTTCCTTGGAATCCATGATGATCTGGCTCACTTCATCCAGCTTGGCCTTTTCGTTGGTATCCAAGGTGGACTTGTTGAAGCCGAAATGCACGGTGCGCTGCTCGCGGGTCAGCTTGGAAAGAATGCCACCGCGGCGGACGCCGTTGCATTCATCGGCATTCGACTGCCATTTGGTGATGACGCAGTTGCCGTCGCTGCTGAGAACGACATTACCGCGGGCATCCTTCACCACGTCGTGCGGGAGGTCATCGGCGAAAACGGCGGCCGGGGCGAGCAATGCGCCGATGGCAGCCAGCAACGAGGCTTTTTTCAGTGTGGTCATGAGCATTATCCTTTTTTAGTTATAAATAAAATTTGTGTGGCCTAATCAATAGCAAGCTGGTTTGGGACGATAGTTCAAAAGCCCGGCGGGCGCAATCCCTATTTTCCCTCCGCGGATGGCGCAAGTGTATGGTTATGGCATTAAAAATCAATTAATTACGCAATGGCCAGCGGCGGAATAAAACATTTCCTCGCAAGTGATGCGAGATTGCCACAGGGGGGATTATACCTGCGCATGACGGCCGGAAGCGGGCTGGCCGAAGGGAAGATGGCGATTCGGATTGGTATCGGGCGACGGGGATACATAGGTATAGCCGTTTTGCAGCGCGTTCTGCAGCGCCGCCGAATCGCGCGCCAGGGCCAGGTCAGCGGCCGCCTGGCGGGGAGGCGAATTCGCGGCGGCGCTGGAGGCGAAAAGGCCCGTGCGGGTGGAGGCCATGCTGGCAAGCGCAGCGACGCCGGCCAGCCCCAGCCCGGCGGTCAAAATGCCGCCGATGCCCATGCCGTGCGCGAAAGTGCCCAACGTCAGCGCAGAAAGAAGGAAAGTTCCCACACTGGCCAGAATATTGGCGTTACTGCTCATGAATCCGCGATCGGCATTCGGCGCCGGGCTGGGAGGCACGGTAACCGCAGGTGGTGCAGGACGCAGCGGCGCAGCGACTGGCACCGGAGCACTGGCCGGTGCAACGGCCGAGCGTCCGGGCGCGGACACGGCGGACGCGGGAGAAAAGCGATCAACGATTTGCCGCAATTCCTGCCCCACCTGCTGCACCTGCGCTGGCGTCAAAGGAATACGGCGCGCATCGCGGTGGCTCGTCAATTCTTCGGTGATGAATGCCATGGCGGCGGCGCGGTCAGGTTTTGCAGCGGCCTGCCGGGCAAGCTCGGCGATTCTGTTCCTGAATTCATTTTCGGCAGGATTGCCCGTCACGCGCTGCGTGATATCCGCAGCGGGCGCGCCCCTGGCATTCTCCTCGAGGAACTGCCCGTAGAGCAAGCCCAGCCCCCACGGGCGAGCATACATGGACATCGCCTGCCGCAGGTGAAACCCCTGTCTAAGCTTTTTAGCATCCGCCGGATCGGGCCATGACTGGCGCGGATCGAGATATTCCAGCATCGCCTGCTCCAGAGAAGCCGCCGATGGCGCGACCGGGGCTGAGGGCCTGGCAGCAGATGTCGGAGCCGTAGCCGCCGGCGCTGCCGGGCGGTTGCGCTCAGCCTCTTCCAGTATCGGTGCGATGCGCTCGGGAGCGGCGAGATCCGTTCGGTAGGTGCGGACGATGTCGAGCGCCGTCCGGTTCTCGCGGTTCTTAATACGGATGTCGGTGCGCGCATCCTCCAGAAGCCGCCGGACTACCGCCGGTTTCCCGCTCGTAGCAGCCTCATGCAGCGGCGTATCGCTAAAAACATTTTTTATATTCGGGTCGGCCCCCCTCCTCAGCAACAGATCGACCAGCTCGGTTTTTCCTTCCCTGGCGGCATAATGCAGCGCGGTATGTCCATGGCCGTCCCTGGCATTGACGCTGACACCTTCCAGCGCTTTCTCCAGCTGTTCAACGCTGCCGAACCTAGCGATGTTGATCAACGGCGCATTCAGCACGTCCTGGCTTGGCCTTTCGGCGGGAGGAGTGGGCAGAGCAGACGCGGCGGGAAAGATACTGTCGGTTCGCCGCGTCAGTTCACGCGTCAATTCCTGGCGCTCCGCATCGCTCCAGCCACTACTCGATGGGGCCAGTTCCCGCGCCAGAAATGTGAGCGCCGCAGTCCTGTCCGGCTGAGATGCCGCTCGTTTGGCCAGATCGGCAATTTTTTCTCTTATCTGGCCTTCCTTTTCAGGAGTATTCTCGAATCTGCGAATAACTTCCTCAGCGGGCACGCCTCTTTCATTTTCAGTTAAATAGAAAGAATATGCTAGCTCGGCGTTGCGGGTGCGACGAGAAATTCTCTCTTGCAGGATAGGCCGTTGCCTAAATTTGGTTGGATCACCGGGATCAATCCACGAATGACGCGGATCGAGATAATCGATCA
>JAGWLJ010000039.1 GCA_028873275.1 Pseudomonadota bacterium | reverse complement strand
TGCATTATGCGTTTCAATACTCGCCCTATTACACCCTGCTGCCTATTCCGCTGCGGGGATTTTTCTTTTTCAGCGCGCTGATTATCGTCTCGACGCTGACTTATTTGCTAATCGAGCAGCCGGGACGCAAGCTGATGCGGCGCTTGGGAGAATAAAGGCAAAAAAAATGCTCATCCGTTAGGATGAGCATAAAAAACGTTGCCGTTTTTCTAGTTTACCAGCGTGTGCTTACCTCACGGGTGTAGAGAAGTAACCGGTGGTGGGGTAATCGACGGGGGTATGGTACTCATACCCGAGCCCATTATCCACCCCCTCCACTACCGATGGCAGGCCGAAGCCGGCGCCATCGAATGGGACGAAGACCACCAGCCGGGGAGCCCGTTCAGCAAAGGCAAGGCCGGAGCCCGCTGCCTGGCTGACGAACACGTGCCACCCGCCTGATGCACCAAGGTACGCAGTCTTGGTACCGAGGTGGACGTCTGCGGGCAGCTTGGTCAGGCCGCGGCCGACCAGCTTGAGGCGTGTCTTGAAGGCCGCCGGGGGAAGCATTGCTGCATCACCCCAGATCACGATGTCGGTGACCAGAGCCTCGGAAACATTTACCGCTGTGCCATTATAGGTGAGCTTGGCGGCGTTGACTCGGGCCATGGCGGCCTTGGTCGCGGCGACAGTGTCTTCCTTGACCTCGGCCTTCTTCTCCTCCGTCTTCTTCTCTTCGGCCTTCTTTTCTTCCTTCTTCTCCTCGACCTTCTTCTCCTCGAGAGGAGGAGGGGAAGAGTCCTGCGCGAAGCAGGGAGAGAGGAAAGTGGCCAGTACGGTCAGGGCGGGCAGGATGGTACGCAACATGGCGTGACCCCCTAGAGTATGGCTGACCTCTGGGAAAATCCCGAAAGCGTCAGTGGGAAGTTACTCAAGTCCTTCCCGTATCATTTCATCCGTGAAAGGATGATTTGACTCAAGCTCGCTGTTGCAACCCAAATTCGGCTACAACATTGTCTATCCGTAGACAGAAAACAGTATTTAAATATTAATAGTTACTTAACCAAATGTCAAGGCATTTGGCGCTCAAATAGCACTGAAATCAGGGTTTCTGGCAAAAAAGAGCCCGCGTCCCGGCGTTCCCGAAGGAACGCAAGGAGCGGGCTGTTGCGGCTACTTCTTGTTCTGGAAGATCAAGCAGTAGCCAGGATCCTTTTCTGACCCGGCGTAGCGGAAACTTCGCCGCTTGGTAGCCTTGTCCGTGTACTCCAATGGGTCGAGAAGTACCGGCTCGCCAAACATCATGGTATCAACGTCCCAAGGGACGAATACCACTGGGCACTTGGTGTACAAAGCGATGCCACTGCCCGCTTTTCGAACGCAGACAAGATCGGCATTTCCGGCTTTGCCAAGGTACCCGCTGGCATGACCCATGTCGATCTTAAGGCCGGTTGCGCGTCCAGTGACCGTTGTGGCAACGATCTCCGCCTTCTGACCGTTTTTTATCACGGTCACACGGGTGAAGGCGTCGTCCGTCAGCTTTGTCGGGTCGCCCCAACCGCCGATGGCCTTTCCATGGGCCTCGGTGAGCTTTGGCATCTCCTCCTCCTGGCCGAAGGCCGGGAGGACGACGATGGCCAGAACGGACACGAGGCTGCTGAGCATCTTGCGCATTTTGGAAATCTCCAAGGAGGTCTATCCGCCACGAATTGTGACGACTTAGCCTCCTGCGCATACTATGGATTCGGTGTTACGCACACCGAGACTCCCATTTTCTGTTGCAACCCGTATTTGGCCGCAACAATGTCTATCCGTAGACAGAAAACAACACTTTTATATTAACATTTTTTTAATGGTGGGTCAAGCGGTTTAAGCGTATCTATAGTTGTATATTACGTTACTTTGGCTCGCATCGTATGAATTTATTGCTATTTATCCTGAAAATAGGCATAAAAATGGATCCCTCGGGTCAAAGCCGGGGATATAGGGGATAACCCTAACAAAATAATGCAATTTACGGGGTTTTGTCTTTGCGCGGTTGCGGGGCATTAGCGCCGTTAGAAGCCTGCCAGCGCTGCATTTCCTCGAGCACCGTGTCGACCACGGCGGTGCACTGCTTATTACTGACCTGTTCCGGCTGTTCAATGGCCAGCGGCTTGTTGTGCAGATCCTTGGCATCGAGGCTGAGCGATTTGACGCAGACCAGCGGCGCGGCGGGATCGGTCGTGCGGGTGCACAGCTCGGTAGCGCCGGTGCGCTTGTCGAATTTCCACATCATATAGGTGTCGTTGCCGCCGCTCTCGATTTTCGACATCATGTAACGGTTGGTGTCGAAATGGCTGCCCAGGTAATCGTCCATCATCCAATAGAGGAATAGGCACCCCACCGTGAAAAGGATGACAATGACCAGGATGATAAACAGCGTCGAGCGCAGAAAGTTGCGGCGCTTCTCGGGAGGTTGCCAGTCTTGTGTATCGTTTGTCATGCTATCACTCTAGGGGATAAAGGTAAAAATTTAAATGAAAAACGGTTAATAATCAGTTTCTTTGCCGGATTTTGTACGATTTTTGACGCGAAAATCCATCGTCACGTCGTTTTCCATGTCATCCCCCAGGAATAGAAGCAGATGAAGATAAACGTATTGAGAAGAAAGCTGCACATGATGTACAGCATCGGCATGAATAACAGGCTGCCGTAGCTGATGATCATGGCGTGCAGCATGTACTGAAACGGCAGCGCGATGATGAAATAAACCAGTATCAGCGCCGTCAGCGCCGGCTTGCACCAGAAGGCCACGTCGAAAATATAGTAGATCATTGCCAGGATGAGCGGCGTAAGAAGCAGCAGGTAGACGCCAAGTGTCAGGCACTGCGTGATATAGGTGCCCAAAGAATAGGGGAAGCTGTGCGGACTAATGAAGAAATAAAGAGAAGCACTGGCCTGGATGACCAGGATAAAACGCAGCAGGAAAGCCAGCGGCATGAACCGGTTGCGGATCAACCGCGACAGGAAAAATCCGGCGATACATACCAGCAGGTTGATCCATACGGCGGAAACGGAGGGCAGCGATACCGGTAAGGCGGGAAACGGCATGTCAATAATACCCCAGGGCATCTCTACGCCTAAAGTGAATACGCGACCATGCAGCCCGAGATGCGTGATAAAAAATCGGAACATGCTGCTCCACAGGCGGAGAATAGGATCGAGGCAGAACCACAGCACCACGTCGAAGGCGATCGGCAGCAGCACGATGGCGCGCCGGCTCGACGGGTTTAAATGCACGACGCGTAGCGCATGATGCATGGGAATGATCGAGCCTCTGGCTCCCATGCGCCGCTTATGCAGGAAGCTGTCGTCAGAACTCATAAAATAATCCCAGTGTGCCTTCGCTGCGGCTATAAAACGGGTTGTCGTAATAGCTGGCCTGGGCGTGAACGCCCCAATCTTTCCATACCCATTTACGAACATCGAGTGAAATGGTCTGGCTGCTGAAATCGGTGATGGCGCTGTTCTGTCCGATCACCTGATAGGCCTCGCGGCCGAAATCGTAGCGCAGCGTAGCCTGATAATCTTTGGGCGCGCTTTTGGTGACGGCTATGAATTGCGTGGTGGAGAACACGCCGCCCGGATTGCTGCGGTTAAACCAGATGCCGGCCTGACCGATCCAGGCGTCGGGGAAATAATAAGCTCCCGCCAGCAGGATGCTGTCGCTGCTGTGCACATCCATGGCATCGAAATGCATGTAGCCTATCGTGCCCAGCAGGCTGTATTCGGTCCATGCCTGGTTGAGCGACGCGTCTATGCGGTAACGCGGAAGAAAGATACCCGACTGGCCGATGCCGATGCCTTCGGTGCTGTATAAATCCTTTTCCCAGATATGCGTGTTGCCTATGGCTTCATATGTGCCGCTGGAGTGGAAGCGTGTCTGGTCGTCGAGCTCCATGTTCCAGCGGTTGTCGGGATCGGTCTGCACATCGCCGCGGACATACATCTCTCCGCCGCCGCCATAATGATGAGTGACGCTCGATGCGCCGGCGCCGCCTTCCACATATCCAGTTGGGGCAAAGTTTGGGCTCGGAGGAGATGGCGGTGCGGTAGTGACCTGCGGCCCGCTTTCGAGGAGCGGCGTCAGCGGCATGGGGATTGCGGTGGTGTCGTCGGCGTGCGCCATCCGCATGAAGCAGGCGAAACAGACGGAAACGAGGAACAGGCGGTTCATTGAGCGTCCTTTCCGGAAAGATCGGGCAGTAGCGGCATGGCAAGCTCATCCAGCAGGGTGCCGCAGATGCGCCTGGCTGCTGTTCCATCGCCGAAAGGATTATTGAAGTGATGGAAGGCGGCGCTCTTCTCGCGCGCATTGAGGAAATTTGCGGCATGTTTGAGTATGTTGTCCTTGTCGGAACCGGTCAGTATGCCGATGCCGGTTTCCAGCACTTCTGGCCGCTCGGTGGTTTCGCGCAGGATCAGCACTGGAATGCGCAGCGCTACGGTTTCTTCCTGGATGCCGCCGGAATCGGTCAGCACCAGCCAGGAATGTTCAAGTACCCACAGGAAGAGCGGATAGGAGAGAGGGTTGCTCAAATGCAATCTTGCCGCGGCCGATTCTGGCAGGCTGCGCAGGTCGATGGCGCTGCGCACGGCGCTGACGATTTTCGGATTGGGATGCATGGGCCACACGACGAAAATATCCTCGTGGCGCTCCAGCAGTTCACGCACGGCTTTTGCCACTTGAGCAACATTAGTCGCCTGATTTTCGCGGCGGTGCATCGTCACCAGAATAATCTTCCGCTGACCAGCCTGCTCGCGCAGCTTCTGAACGATCATCGGTTCCTGGTCGCCAGCCTGCGCCAGGTATTCTTCAACTTTTTTGCTGCCTAGTTGAGCCGCCTCGACAATGGTATTGCCAACGACATGGATATGCGATTCTGGCACGCCCTCGGCCATGAGGTTGCGCTTGGCGCGCTCGGTGGGAGCGAAATGCCAGCGCGCCAGCTGCGCAATCAGCACACGGTTTTTCTCTTCCGGGAAAGGATTGAACGCATTGTGCGAGCGCAGGCCCGCCTCAATATGCGCTACCGGCAGCTGGTGATAGAAGGAAGCTAGCGCCGCCGCCAGCGCACTGCTGGTATCGCCATGCACCAGGACTGCTGCTGGTGAGACATCCATAATTACGGAGGAGACGGCATTGAGCAATGCGCTGGTGAGCTCAGCCAGATCATGCCCGCCGGTATGCGCCGGCTGTGGCGGGCTGGGGGTACGCCGGATGTCAAGATCGTGATCGGGAGTGAAGCCGAAAAACCGGTAATGCGGCAGCGCCAGGTCGGCGTGCTGGCCGGTATGCAGCACGATCGGTTCCACGCCACGCGCTTTGAACTCGAAATAGATCGGCGCCATTTTGATGATTTCAGGGCGAGTGCCCATGGCAAGGAGGATTCTTGGCTTCTGCGTCATAACGTATCCCCGTCGATGCAGGCCGTGCCGTCTTCATCGCCTGTTTTCCTGAGCTGCCACTGGATTTGCTGCAGCGCCGACTCCTCCATGACGTTCCATAGTATGTCCTCATGGTTTCTCAGGACGATATTGCGCCAGCACGAGGCAGTATCCGTATCCTCCAGCGATAGCGCGATGACGGCAAGCAGCCCCATGGGATAATTCTTCCTGATCCTGGAAAGCCACTCCTTGCGGTTGCTGCGTATCCAGTTGCGGTATTCATGCAGCGCGCTTTCCCGGTCCTCCAGTCCGTAAAACAGCGAGAATAGCTGCGCGACCTTGTCGGGGTAGAATTCACTTTCCTTGCGCGGCTGCGTGGAAATGAGGAACGGCTTGTCCTTGTCTGGGCGAAAGACATTCAGAAGATCCTGGCGCAAGCGGTTGGCCCTGGCGATATAGTCTTTGGCCTGCGCGGAGAGGCCGATGCGCCGCTGTTCCTTGGCGATGCGTTGGAATGAGGCGTAGATCTCAAGATTGTCCATCAGCAGCCCGGCAGCGAGCGTCGAGGAAACGTGGTAGATACCGGATTCTTTTGCATAGAGAACAGAAAGGCCGGTTTCGGCTTTTTTGATGCTGATCTTCCAGGCGGAAGACATATTGCCTGGAGGCGCCAGTCTGTATAGCAGTTCGATCCACAGGGCCAGCAGCGCATCGTCGGCATCGGCGGCGTCATAACTCTGCCAGCCTTTGTCCGGGTCATATTTATAGCGATTGAATAAGCCGTTGGACTGCTGCCGTGGTAACAGCCAGGCGATCCAGGCTTTCGCCGGTTCTTCAATAGAAAGCCCGGCATCGGCAGCCATCAGGAGCGCCTTGGTGGCGAAATAGGGATCGACCACGCCGCTGCCGCGCCAGGTTACGATAGCGCCGTCTTTTTCCTGATAAGCCGAGAGATCGAGCGGTTCGGCAATAGCCTTGACCGGCAGCCACGCTATCAACACCATATATAAATATAATAGAGCGCGCCAGTTCATGCGATGGCTCCCTGCGGCTGTGCAACTAAGGCGCTGTCCAGCGCCCACACGCTGCCGAACACGGTGACCTCTGGCGCGATTTCAATCACTGGTGCGGTAACGGTAGTGGGCCGGTCTTGGCGGCCAATTACACTGCCGTTGGCGATGACAATGCGATCTTCTGCGATTATAGGGCCGTGAATGCGGCAATGGCGATCGATAAAAAGATTCTCCGTGGCAACGACTGAACCTTCGATAGATACACCTGCGCCCAGCGACAGGTGGCGATTGGCTTTCACGCCGCCTTTGATGATTGAGCCTTCGCCGATGAATACATCGCGCGTAGCGATCAGGTCGCCTTCGAAAATGCTGCGCGGGGGTACATGGAGATCGTCTTCTACTACCCAGCGGTTTTTATAAACGAAGCTGATATGCTCGGGCATCTTGAGCGGCGTCAGTTGCGTTGCATCGGGAAGCAGCGGCATTTCTTCTGCATTGCCAAAATAAATGACGGGAGCGTTCAATCGCTCGAAGCGGCAGCCCTCCGCAATGTGCATAGTGTTGTCAGCCGAGGCGCGGCCAAACAGGCGGCAATTTACTTCCGCACGCAGCGTAGCGCCGCTGTGCATCCAGCGCAGGACAGTAGTGTTTTCAGCCAATTGCAGATCACTCTCCGCTAGTACGGCACGGTAGCGGCCACCCCTGCCGGTACGAATGGTTTTCCCGCCGTATACCTCGTTCTCAAAAGCCACGTGCTCAGGCAGATGAAGGGGTTCGGACGCAAGGATTAGCCTGGAGGTGGTGCCGACAATATATTCATGCGTGTCGAGTACGGGAGCGGAGGATTGCCCGACCATCTGATAAGAACTGCCATCTTCCAGCGTGCCTTCAGCGAAGGTGGCAAAGGAAAAATTTTCAAAACGCTTTTTGAGATATGACTTGAAGCCAGTAGCGAAATGACGAATGTCGGTGTCATATTCCTGCACGATTCTCAGCGGCTCATTATCCGACGGGAATTCGAGTTCGAGCAGGGCAGGCAGCAGCGGCAGCGCAAACAGGATGAGTATGCAAATCAGAAAGAGCAGCAGGTTCATAACATCCCCGTCAGCGAGTCGGAAGTTCTGAAGCGCGGCGTTTTGCTCCACGTACCCGACTTATGTGGTGGATGGATGATCTGCGCCAGCGTGGCATGGCACACCGCCATCATGCTGATGAAAAAATTGGCCTGATTGAAGGGCAACAACAGCAGGCGCCGACGCCCGCCATCCAAATAAGTTGCCGCGCCGATCTCGAAGAAAGCGGCAAAATTACCGACGGAGCCGTAGGATGCCACCGCCATGATGGATAGCGGTCCCATGATAATATTGTCTTCGCCCATATAATAAAGCAGGATCGCCGCAATCCAGCCGATAATGGTGACCAGTGACATGGCATACACGCCAAGTAGCAACAGGCCATCAAACCGCTGCCAGCGCGGCATGCGATCATTATCCAGGCAACCGGCGGCGTAACGCGCCAGCGACTGGTTATGCCCCTTGGCCCAGCGCTGAATCTGGCGGATGCGGGCCGGCCAAGTTTCCGGCGCTTCCTCGAAGCATTCGGAGCGATTCTGGTATACCGATTTCCAGCCGCGCAGAATAGCGCGATAGGTGAGGTCGGTGTCCTCGGCCAGTGTGTCGTCGAGCCAGCCGCCCGCGTCGTTGAGCGCTGCCATGCGCACGCCACCCACCGTGCCGCCGTATTGCGGCACCAGGCCGAGATTCATGCGCGCCTGCTGGTCCACCTGGTAGCCGCCAGAGCGCTCAAGGTCAAGCAAGCGCGTCAGGAGGTTGCTCTTGAGATTGACAGGAACGACACGGCCCATCACCAGCCCTACTTCCGGATCGAAGAAAGGCGCCACTAGTTGCTTGATCAGCCCACGCCCGGGAATGTAATCGGCATCGAATACAATGATGATATCGCTCTCCACCCTCTCCGTGGCATCCTTGAGCGCCGGTGCCTTGCCGCCGATACCTTCCTGCCGGTGAAACGGAATGATGAGATCGGGAAAACGCGCTGCGAAATCATCGATGATGACTCCGGTATTATCGTTCGAACGGTCATTGACGATGATAACCTTGATGCGGTCGCGCGGATAGCTAACACGCGTGAACGCCAACAGGGAGTCGGCGATTACGGCTTCCTCATTATGCGCCGGAACGAGCACGGTGACGCTGGGCCAATCTGCCGTATCGACGTTGAGATAGGGATAACGCTGGCGGCCAAATAAGCGGTTGAGCGTAAAATAATAATGCCGGATCGTATAGACGACGATCAGCAGTACCACGGCGACCAGAATAATCTTCAGCAATAAGGCAATCGCATAGTGCATAGGCGTTTCCTAACGCCTTTAACTATAATGTTTTGTGGTTAACAAAGGAAAAACAGTTGGTTAATAAATTAAGATCGAGCTGCCCATTTTGTATCACTTTAGGCGCTATTTTACTAGAAGATTGCCGATCTAAGCAAATTACACCCGCTGATTTCTTGGATTCCAGAGATGGCTATCCTTGGATAGGCGATTTTGACCGTATTTTCCATATAATGCAATAAAATAGTTAATTAGTTGATAAAGCGACTTCGAGAGAATTGAATCGGCCGGAATCCACATGGCTTCTTTACGCCAAACTACGATAGTCAAGTGGAAGAAAATTATTCAGGAGAAAACTATGCGGCGTTTTTTCAGTCTTGTTCTTATCTCTGCAGCGCTAATGGCAGGTC
>JAGWLJ010000301.1 GCA_028873275.1 Pseudomonadota bacterium | reverse complement strand
ATCCGCCACCGCCAGCATGCCGAAATACGGGTTCTCACCCTGGCCATCGTACAGATACACGCGCGGGTTTCCGGCGAACACATTACGCAGCATGACGATATTCTCCTCGCCGGTGCGGCGCGACGGGGTGATGAGCAGCGAGCACGGCGCGGCCGTCTGCAGCCGCTGCAGCTTCATCACCAGCTGCGCCATCGCCTCCGGCTGCAGCGTATACTTATTGGTCGAGCCGCCGACGAGCACCGCCACCAGCGGCGGTTCATACCCGGCAAAGAGCGGCGCGAAACGCGCTTTTTCCGCCTCCAGCTTTGCGGGAGTAATACTGTGCAGCGCAAAGCGCGTGCTGATGACGTTTTTTCCCACCAGCCGGTCGTGCTGCATGGCGATCACCAGGTCGAAGTGTTTCGGGCTTACCTGCGGATCCTGGATATGGATGAACTTCGTCTGCGGGGCGATGCGCTTTAATCCCATCGCCACCACGGCGGCGCGGCGGCCGCAACTGATGACGAGTTCCGGCCACGGGGGAGCAAGCGCATCGCCGGATAATAGTTTCGGAATAAACCGCGCCATCGGGCCTGCCACCATGCCGTTCGGAAGCCCCACCCACGGCGATTTCAGCTCGGCCTTCTTCATCTCCGCGTCAAGGCCGAGCGCGCCCGCCAGCGCCTTCACCTGCGCGACCATGCCGGCGCTGCCGTCGGTAATGCCCCAGCACCGCACTAGATGAGCCCCTTCGACTTGAAGGAAAAATGCTTCTTTGCGCCGATGATGAGATGGTCATGCACGCCGATGGAAAGCGGCCGCGCGGCGTCGACGATCTGCTTAGTCACCTCGATATCGGCCTTGCTCGGCTGCACGTCGCCGCTCGGGTGGTTGTGCACGAGGATGAGGCTCGACGCGCCGAGCTCCAGCGCGCGTTTCACCACCTCGCGCGGATAGACCGGCGTGTGGTCCACCGTGCCGCGCTGCTGCCGCTCGTCGGCCAGCAATTGCAATTTATGGTCGAGGAAGAGGATATGGAATTCCTCGTTTTTGGCGTAACCCAGATGGATGCGGCAGTAATCGAGCAGCTGCGTCCAGCTTTTGATGACCGGCTTTTCCGCCACCTCTTCTTTGAGCAATCGCTCCGCCGCCGCCTTGGCGGTCTTGATTGCCGCCACCGCCGCCTCGTTGATACCTTCCACCTTCATAAGCGCCTGCGGCTCCGCCATCAGCACCTGGCCGAAGCTGCCGAACGCGGCGATCAGGTTTTTTGCCATCGGCTTCACATCACCCACCGGCTTGGCGGGAAAAAGAATCATCTCCAATATTTCGTAATCGGCCAGCGCCTCGGCGCCGCTCACAAGGAATCGCTCGCGCAGCCGCTTGCGGTGGCCGGCGTAATGCGGCTTTTCTTTGACGTCCGTATCAGGCATAGGGCGGAAAAAGGAGCCCTTTGGGCGAGGTGGTGAAAATCTCGTAGCCGTCTTTCGTCACCGCCAGCGAGTGCTCGAACTGCGCCGAGAGCGATTTATCGCGCGTGGTAACCGTCCAGCCGTCGTGCCGCGACAGATGCGTGTCGTAATGCCCGGCGTTGATCATCGGCTCAACGGTGAAAAACATGCCCTCTTTCAGGACGGGCCCCTCGCCCGGCTCGCCGTAATGGAGAATATTGGGCGCGGTATGGAACACCTTGCCGAGCCCATGGCCGCAATAGTCGCGCACCACGGAATAACCGTGCGCCTCGGCGTGCTGCTGAATGGCGTGGCCGATATGCCCCACGGTATTTCCCGGCTTCACCTGCCCGATGCCGAGCATCATCGCTTCATAAGTACTCTGGCAGAGGCGCTTGGCCTTGATGGTGGGCTGCCCGGCCCAGTACATGCGGCTGGTGTCGCCGTGCCAGCCGTCTACG